>NZ_JBFRDK010000005.1:0-85857 GCF_052113545.1 Paenibacillus sp. TAF43_2 | reverse complement strand
CCACTGGATACGTGGTCATACAAAACACTAGTTATGAGAATCGTTTTCAACTATAATGAGATACAGCCTCATTAAATAGGCCATATTTTTTAGTATCAGGAAGTGATTGGTATGGATTGGAATGAACATCTATTGCTGTGGAATGAAGCCAATGTCAAGCTGCTCGACATTAGACATCAGTCGTTGGCACATGGAGACGAGCTTCGCGGTTACAAGCTTCCATCCAATGCTTTTCTGTGGGTGACATACGGACGTGGGCGGGTGATGCTGGACGGTGTTGGTTATGCCGTCGATGGCTTTCATTTGCTTCATGGCAGAAAAGGCATGAGCCTGGACATTATCTCCTCAGGGGATCGCCTCGAATATGATCTTATTATGTACAAGGCTTTTTTAGCTGTCCCTGGCAACCGCTACTTGGATCGATTGTTAAAACGCAGCAGTCCTTTCCACATTCAATATGGATTCACGCCTCATGCTCCGCTTGCCCTTCATTCAAAATTCGAGATTATGGAACAAAGCTGGCGCAAGCTTACGCCGCTCGACAAGCTGTATGCCAAAGGCGTTCTTTATCAATTTGTACATGAATTACTTGGTCAGATGGCTGGGCAGGAGCTTGGGGAGATACGAGCTGACCTTGTGACACAAGCTACACGCTACATAGAGACCAGCTATTCGGATGCATTTACGGTAGAGGGTCTGGCCGAGCTGCTTGGTTGCAGCTCCAGCTATTTGACTCGAGTGTTCAAAAAACAGCTAGGAGCAACGCCTAATGAATATTTGATCCAAGTTCGCATTGAACACGCCAGCAGGCTATTGAAAGAAACGAAGGCATCTCTGCAAGAAATTTCGTTGAGCATAGGATATTTGGATGTCTACTATTTCAGCCGCGTGTTCAAAAAACAAACCGGCACATCACCGCTGCGCTTTAGATCACTGGCAGCAGAGAAATCGGTTCAGAAAAGTCCATTTAATAGTTCAGGACAAGCTATTGTCCCACGCAAAGGTCAGGGCTATAATGATAATGATTCTCATTATGGAAAAGAGGGAGATTTATCGATGTACAAAGATTTGAAACTATCAGTAGGCGCAGTGATGCTGCTCTGCATGACTTTGTTATTCAGTGGTTGCGGGGCTTCAACAAGTTCCAATGAACCATCTGCTACAGCTGGCTCTCCAGCAACGGTCGCACAGGAGCAACAGCAGACAAAGCTGGTTAAGCATATGATGGGAGAAAGCGAAATTCCAATCAATCCGCAGCGCATAGCCGTGAACGGGCTCGAGGACATTATGCTTGCGCTTGATGCGCCGATGGTTCATGCCCAATCCATGAAGGGGCAGTACTTGTATGATACGCTGCAAGCAAAAAAGATTCCATCAGTCTACACGCCAGGCGGTTTAAATTATGAGTCTATTCTCAGCTCAAAACCTGATTTGATTATTGCCAATCTTTTGGCCTCGGATACTGAATCGTATGAGCAGCTAAGTAAAATTGCTCCAACTATTGTCTATGATCGCAGCGACTGGAAGACATCCATAGCCGCTATCGGTAAGGCAATTGATCTCGAAGAGAAAGCCCAGTTGGTCATTCAAGATTACGAGGAAAAGCTGCTTAAGGCTAAAGAGGCTATCGTYGCGAAAATAGGGACGGATCGAACTTTAGCTTTTATTCGACCATCGGAGAAGGATGTTCAACTGTTTTTCCCGGCATTCTCCTATACTAACATCGCGTACAAAGATTTAGGCTTAACTCTTGAACCGATGTTGGAAAATTTGCAAAGTAAAGAGGAAGAAGGCACTTGGGGGATAGAAGCATCACTTGAGACACTGTCTAATTTGACTGCGGACTATTTATTTGTCACGGTCGGCGGCTCGTTTGATTCTGAGGACGAAGCGCAGGCTGCTTTACAGGAAATGAATGTAGTAGAGGATCTGAAAGTATGGAAGTCTATTCCTGCAGTTAAGCAAGGGCATGTGTACAAGATGTCATCCAGACACTGGATGTTGAATGGACCTACAGCAGACAGTATGAAAATCGACGATGTACTCGCTGTTTTTGATTTGCAATAATTCATAGTGTTAGGGGGAAGCGAGCATGCTTCCTCCTTTTTTTATTGTGCTACGTAAGTATGGCAAATAAACAAGGATTTTCACAATAAGCGGCATTGCCATAACGGCGCTATCCAGCAGCAGCGGATAAATCAGAACCGCAGTAATCGCCAAAACACATAGCAACAGCAACGCAAATGAGAGATGAAGCTGGTATATCATTATCATATTATTGCTCAGTCCTTTCCATTCGAAGACGATAGCCGTGTCCCCATACGGTATCGATCGGAAGGTGTTTTATTTTTCTGCGCAGCCGCTTTACGAGATCGTCGATCGCCCGGTCGCTCCCGTAATAATTATCTCCCCAAACCAATGTAAGCAGTTCATCTCGGGCAAATGCCCGATTTGACTGCTCGATCAAGGTATGCAGCAGTTTAATTTCTTTTAGCGTAATTTCAACTTCATCCGCACGCAAGAACACACGCCGTTCTGCCAGAGCGAACTGCAGTTCGCCAACTTCGATGGTCGCATACTCGGGCTGAGAAATGAAATAAAAATGATCGCAGCGATGATTGCATTTTACAGTTAATATCTGTAAGTTAATACGTAACTGAACTTTTCTGTTCGTTAAAATAAATACATAAGGGGGATATGAGGTAATGGACGGCATGTCATCAGGTATTATTTTTGGAATATTTCCAATAGTATTGTTTATTGTGTATGGTGTCGTAGCGCTTATGGGTATTTATTGTCTATATTTACTCATTAAAGTTTTAATAAGAACGATCAAAGCTTTAGATATTCATTTAGATGAAAAAGGCAGACGATTATAATATTCAGCTGAAAGAAAGCCATGCTTGGAGGTGCGTTAGGATGAGCCATTATAATAACAACCCGTTGCTGTTATCCATTCCAGAGAGTTTTGAAAGCAGCCGTCTTCTTATCCGCGCGCCTCAATGGGGGGACGGAGCGAAGCTGAATGAGGCCGTTATAGAAAGTGAAAATGAGCTCAAGCCTTGGATGCCATGGGCTCAAGCGATGCCGACGATTCAAGAATCTGAAGTTGTCATCAGGAAGTCACGGTCCAAGTATATGGATCGTTCAGACCTCATGCTGCTTCTTTTTTTAAAGGATACAGGTCAGTTGATAGGAAGCAGCGGTCTTCATCGCATAAATTGGCAAGCGCGAAAATTTGAAATCGGGTACTGGGCTCGTACAGCTTACAGCGGCCAAGGCTTTATAACGGAAGCGACGAATGCAATTTCAACATTTGCAATAAATGAGCTAGAAGCCAATCGTATTGAAATACGTTGTGATGCTAGGAATTATCGAAGCGCGCGAGTTGCGGAGCGACTGGGCTTCACGTTAGAAGGCATACTCCGAAATGAAAAATGTGATGTCAACGGTATTCTGCGGGATACGATGGTGTTTGCGAAGGTAAGAGGCAAAGAATTTTGAAGAAAAAGAACAGCACTATATAGGCTTATTTTCTCAACCATGTATAGGTATCATCGATCGTTCGAGGGAAAACAGAACCTTGCTCTTTCGTCAAAAGAGGAGCAGATTCCAGCTCTTCTCTAGAACCCATTCCTTTACGGAGCTTGAAAGAGAGTGTAGGATACTTATTATGGAATGAAATAAATGATCATCATCAGATAGGGAGTGTTTACGGGATGGGGAACAAAACCTTCACGCTGAGCGAAGCGAACGAGATGCTGCCGCAGTTGCAAGAGGATTTACGGAAGCTTCAACAAATTACGGCGCAATTTGAAGATTTATATATAAGTTATCAGAAAGAGAAGGCTGCTTATGAACAAGTTTTTGCTGCTATTGAAGGCAGTGAGGACCCTTTCTTTGAGAGGGAAAGCCAGCTGGAATTTATGAAGATGGAGGTAGACCTGTTAATTGAAAACTTCTCGCGAAAAGGCGTGCAGTTGAAAATGATTACTCCTGGTTTAATTGACTTTCCAGCGGTGCTGGGTAATGAGGATATTCTGATTTGCTGGAAGGAAGGCGAAGCTGAGGTTAGCCATTATCATGGTTTACATGACGGGTTTATGGGCAGAAAACCGTTTCCGCAAGATGAATAGTATTCATAATTAATGACCAGCAAGGATTTATCCTTGGCTGGTCTTTTTAGTGTGAAGATAACACGGAATGATTAGAAACATTTTACAATTATTATACGTTATGTAAGTTGGGTGATGAAAATTAGAGATAAGAAGGTGTGAAATGAGAAACTGGAAAACAGCTTTTTCGCGAGGCGTTATGATGGCATGCTGTTCTCTATTATTAATGAGTTCTGTTGTATCTGCATCATTTGATTCACGTACTTCCTATGTGGGAGACAACGAGGAAACGAAGATAGCTGCTCCTATTATTAAACCGCAATGGTCATTGAACTACGAAGGTATAGCAGCAACAGGTGAAGGTAAAGTCTTTTATTTGCTAAAGGGAAAAGTAATAGCTGTTAATATTCAGAATGGGAAAAAGCTGTGGGAGTATGGCAGTCAGCTCAAAGCTCCTGTCGTATATAAGGAAGGCCAACTGTACGTTAATTCGAGCGGAGGCCGTGTTCACGCTATTAAGGCGTCCTCAGGCAAGAAAGTGTGGGTGGCTTCCGTGAACGCTAATAACATTCATGATATTATTCCGGATGGCGATCAGCTGTTCACCTTTAATGGAGACATTCAAGCTTACAGCATAAAGGATGGTAAATTTCAGTGGCGTGACAATTACAAAGAGCCGCTGCGCACAAAGATACTGTTTCATGGCGATTTTATAATAGGAGAAAATGAGCTATCAGGTGCTTACACTTACTCGCTCCTTCATGCTTTTGATCGCAAGACAGGAAAAAGGGTTTGGGAAGCTGCGCATTACAATTTTCCTATTGGTGCAAAGGATGGAACTCTAACTGCGCAGAAGCTCGTTAACCTGTTTGAGCCTGCTCCATTAACTACACTTGATACCCTAGATATCAAGACGGGCAAAGTACTTAACAGCGTACAATATAATCCTCTAAAGATTGACTTAAATAAAGGAGAATCCGGCAACGAAGGAGACGCTTGGATTAACGGGGACAACGTATTCGTTAATTTCAATTCTGAGGTGTATAGTTACCCTCTAAATGCTGATCCGAGCAAAATAGAGCCCAAGGTGTATAAGCCTGTTGTTTACGCGCCAGGATTCAAATATGCGGCTGGGCCATATGAGGGGAAATTGATTTATACGAATGGCCGCGGGATATATGGGGTTAAATTAATTAATAAGACAACCGTGGATTATAATGCTGGTGTAACAGGCCTCATCGCACGTTTTGATTTAATTGGTAAAGGGATATATGTAGCGCAAACGGATGGAACGGTATCAGCTATCCATTTAGATACAGCAGCGCCAATTGTACAATTAAAAACAAATGAAAGAGAGTTTGGAGAGACGCTGCTTGAGAGCGGAATKATTGTGATCCAGACAAAAGGCAAGCTGCTCGCATTTAAACAACCAACCAGCTTGAAATCTAGCGTAAAGTAATTAAATAACAGCTCAATGAGCGCTAATAACAAAAGAGCCCCGATTACGAAAAATCGGGGCTCTTTGCTTTATCGTAAAATAAACTCAGCGGTTACCGGATTATGGTCGCTGTGTTCAAATGCTAAATCTGTACTTTGCAGCTGAATTTTATCTACGTTTGAAGAAACGAGAAAACCATCAATGACGGCTCTGAAATTAACGCCTTCCGTGTATGCAATATCTAATGTGCGTACAGTAGCGATGCTGTCGTCAACCATCCACTTGAAGCCGCTTGGTTTGAAATCCTCAGGAAATTGCTGAAGCCATTCTGGCCATGTCTGTGTCGTTTCGAATCGATCAGGGGTAGTGCCGGGCAGGGCATGGTTCCAATCTCCGCCTACAATAATATAATTGCCCTTGCCATTCTCCTTCTCTAAAAATGCGGATAAATAATCCAATTGCTGCTTGCGAATTTTGCCGCCCTCATCAAAGGCAGATAAATGAAGATTGATAACAATAAGCTCTTTGCCGTTATTGACCTCAAATCTGCTTTCTATAAAAGCACGATCCAATTCAAGCTGCTGTATCGGCCAGCTCTCTTTGCCTGGAAGATCGTATCGCTGATTGGTTTTGTTTTTGAATGTTGAGAAGGTTAGAAGGCCGCTCTGAACGGAACCCATTGGATTAAAAATCGGGACGGGAACCCATGCCACTTTATAGTTATAAGCAAATGCATAGCTGTAATCTTCCAAAGGTTTTGCCAAATAGTCTATTTCATTAATATGGTAGCTTCTTGACGAGCGGGCATCGACTTCCTGAAGCAAAAAAAAGTTGGATTGGTTTGTTTTCATAAAGGACGAAATGGAGTCTAGATTGGAAATTGTTTGATTTTTGCTGCTGGAGCGTGATTTTTTACCTCCATCCATAAAAAAATCTTGTTTTTTGTCCAAGCCAGCATAGCCGATATTGAAGGTCGTAACTGTAAATGGAACGCCTTGCTCAATGAGTTGCCCTTTATTATTTTCTGACGTAATCTCGATAACTTCTGCGGGTTTATAATCGGATAAAGTAATATACAGTAAAAACCCTCCCGCTATCGCAACTGCGAGTAGGACAAGCGTGCCAATTGTTTTTAATATCTTTTTCCCCATATGTTCCATCCTTTCATTACGTATTGCGGTACTCACATTTAAGTTTATAAGTATGCTACTGGAAATGTACCATGATATGGGTTAGGGAACTAGTTGTTTTTTTATTGATGTTTTCCCACTATTCAGGAAAGTGATATTAACGATACTAAATAATGAGACTATAATTAAGCTCATTACAGGTCATATGCGGCCAAGGATGGGGAATGAATGATGAATATAATAGCTTTTAAACACTTCGCTTTTGATGATGATTATGCGTTTCGTTCCTGGGCCAGCCTTGGAGGACATCGCTTGGATATAAAGGATCCTGCTCTTGAGATTGATGCCAAATGGCTTGACGATATGGATTTGCTTGTTATATGCGGCGGGCCAATGAGCGTCTATGAAGAGGAGAAATATCCTTGGCTTACGGCAGAGAAGCAGTTCGTACGGCAAGCTATTCAGCTTGGCAAAAAAGTGCTGGGCATCTGCTTTGGCGCTCAAATGATAGCTGAGCTGCTGGGAAGCCGAGTATACCGAAATACGCATAAAGAAATAGGCTGGCATTCGATTAACCGTACGAAGGAGCAGCATCCTTGGCTCTGCGGCATGCCTGAGCAATTTATTTCGTTTCAGTGGCATGGCGATACCTTCGACTTGCCGCAGGACACGCGGCTCCTCGCTTCTTCAGAGGCGTGCAAGGTGCAGGCATTCGCTTATGGCGAGCATGTCATGGGACTGCAATTTCATTTGGAGACGACAGCTGCATGCATGGAATCCATGTTTGCACACTGGTCTTCAGAGTTTATTCAGGCGCCATACATTCAAACAGCTGAACAGATTCGCAGTCAATTCGCGCGCACTGAGCAGTCTCTAACGCTGCTACATGGCATATTGGATCAGATTTCCTTAAAGTGTTAATAGTGGCACCATTTTTGTTGCTCCCTTAGTCCAAAAGTAATATCATAAATGAATAATGAAGCGGCTAGATTATCGGTTAAGGAAAAGGAGCGTTCAAGCATGAAGCACAATCGTCTCGGGAAATCAGAGCTCTACATAAGTGAGATCGGCCTTGGCTGCATGTCACTAGGGACAGATAAAGTAAAAGCGACAGCCTTAGTACATGAAGCGATCGAGAAGGGCATTAATTTTCTAGATACGGCTGATCTTTATGATGAGGGTCTTAATGAGGAAATAATCGGCGAGGCAATAAAGGGAAAACGGGCAGATATTGTGCTTGCGACGAAGGTCGGCAATCGTTGGGAGAAGGGAAAAGCGGGCTGGTCGTGGGACCCGTCGAAAGCTTATATTAAGTCGGCTGTAAAAGACAGCTTGCGAAGGCTCCAAACGGACTATATCGATTTGTATCAGCTGCATGGAGGTACACTGGATGATCCCATATCGGAGACGATTGAAGCATTTGAGGAGCTTAAGCAAGAGGGGCTCATTCGCTATTACGGCATTTCTTCCATTCGTCCAAATGTTATTCGAGAATATGTGGAGCGTTCAAATATCGTCAGTGTGATGAGCCAGTATAGTATTTTGGACAGAAGGCCAGAAGAGCAAATATTGCCTTTGTTAGAAGAGAAGGGCATTAGTTTAATCGCTCGAGGTCCGGTGGCAAAAGGGATTTTAACCGATAATGGAGCTGCCAAGGCGGAAAAGGGTTATTTGGATTATGACAAAGAGGAGCTGTCGTCTTTGCGAGACGTTTTGATAGAGATGGGAGAAGGCTCTCGTGATTTGGCGCATACAGCAATTCGGTATGCTTTAGCCAGCCCTGCTGTAGCTGCTGTTATTCCTGGCGCGAGCTCGTTAGAACAGCTGCAGCACAATATAGCGGCAAGTGAAGCTCATCACCTATCTCCCGCTGAGCTGGAGACCATCAAGAGGTTAAGTAAAGAAAATCGTTTTGAACAGCACCGTTAGAGAATAGGAGAGGCTGCCTGATAGGCAGCTTTTTTTTGATTATAAAATAAAAAAGTTTTGATCCATTGATAGATATTTGGCGTAAGTGGCATCTGTCTAGTAAGGGGGATGAATGATGGAGGTTTGGGCACCCGAATGGCAAGCTCTGTTAAGTAGTGGAGCAGGGGCAGAAGCACAGGAGCAGTCGTTAGTTGAACGAGCAAGAACCGGCGATGAGGAAGCGTTCGGGGAGCTGGTGCGTCGTCATCGAGCTAAGGCGCTTGGGCTCGCTGGCAGCTTGACGAAGGATGCGTTTATGGCAGAGGACATCGTGCAGGAAGCGCTGATTCGTGCATTTATGCACCTCGGTACGCTTACTGACGCGAGCAGGTTTATTCCTTGGCTGCACAGGATTGTGCGAAATCAAGCCTACATGAAGCTGAGGAGAGGCGGACCCTATAGCAAGGAGCGGCCATTCGTTAGCTTCATGAGCCAATCAGGGCTGCCAGCAGAGGCAGGTATAAGCGGGCAGTCGGTTGATTGGAGCGATATTGATAGCATCCTGTTTCATTTAACGGATCAAGCCATGAATGAGCCGAGCGAAGGTCAAAATCCGGAGCATGCTGTCATCCGCCAAGAAACGCTCCAGAGCATTCATACGCTGATTCGATGCTTGAACAAGCTGGAGCGGGACATTTTTGAAGCAAGATTTTTTGGCGAGCTGCCGCCGGCTGAGATTGCTGAGCTGTTCGATACGACGACTTCAAACGTATACAATATGCTGTCGCGATCAAGGGTTAAGCTTCAGAAGGAGCGTATTCGCATATCGATTAGTTTATATGTGGAGCAAAGGGCGTTGCTCGGTTTGCCCAGAAGAAAAATTCTCACTCCGCCCCCTATGTAGGTTCAGAACGTTTATGATAAACCTTGAATGGAGCTGAAAATAATGACGCTGGATAGGGACTGGTCCAAAACATGGACCTCGGCCGCTGCTGCTATTCATGGCGCGGTGAGCTACACGGATAAAAAACATTTTACGCTAACAGATGTGATGGGATTTACCGGTCATGCTTTTCGCATGAATATTGATCCCGTTAGTATTAATGCTGCAGGACCAACCTCATTCCCAGGTGGATATATATTGAGGAGGAATATAGGAAATCTCGGCTTTACGAGCTGTTTGGCTGATCCTATGCTCCCGTTAACACCGGATAAAGTGGAGCGAACTATCGCTCTCGTTCAGCAGTCAATCGACCGTGGCATCCCTGCCATTTCATTTGATTTGTTTATACCTGAATTCGGTTTGATCTATGGTTATGATGATGATAAGCAGCTCTTTCATGCAAAAGATGTATCGAAGGATGGCACGATAAGTTATGCCGATTTTGCCGATTCCAAGATTGATTTGTTGTTCGTGACGACGATTAGCGAAAGCCTGCCTCACTCGAAATACGAAATATTGCGCATGGCGTTATCGATGATCGTGGATCATGGGCGAGGCAAGGAATGGACGCATGTGTTCGAAGATAAATTTGTACAAGGCTTAGCGGGTTATGAGGCATGGATTGGTGTCATGGAGCGGCGAAATGCGGATGAGCATGGTCATGCCTATAACATTGCTGTCATTTCTGATGCGCGTGAGTTCGCTGCTCGTTTTTTACGCGAATTGGCATTCCGCTGGGATGGGACAAATGTTGTGGAGAGAACGGTTCGCAAGCATGCGGGTGAAGCGGCACTGCATTACGAGATAGTTGCTGAGGCGCTGGGCAAGCTGAGAGAGTTATTCCCATTCCCAGAAGGCGGCAAGCCGAAGGACCCTGAAGCCGCGGATCGTGCAATCGTACTGCTTCGGCAAGCGCAGGAGGCGGAGGCGAAGGGAATGGAGCAACTGGAGCAGCTGTTTCATTTTATGAAGGAATATTATTCGGAGATCTGGGTGAACTGAGTCATCATTGTGTAACGGTCGGGCAAGTGTATGATGAAGGACAATGGGGAAAGTTTTTAAAGATATAAGCAGCGATAGCGTCAAATAAAGCTGCTCAAAAAAGTTTGACAGGGAGAAAGCCTATACCAAGGCTTTCTCTCTGTGCTATTCTTAGGGTGGAAGGTTTGACATTATCAACTGTATGAAATAACATTACAGTATCCTTCTTGAGAGGGAGTTGTGAAAATGAATAGTGAATTTACGGTTGCGGTTCACAGCTTAGTGCTGTTAGCTTATTTGCCTGATCATATGGCGAGCAGCGAGACCATTGCTCGCAACGTTTCGACGAATCCGACACGTATTCGCAAAATTATGAGTTCCTTACGGAAGCATGGCTTTGTGAAGACAAAGGAAGGAATCGGCGGGGGATATATTTTGAATTGTGAGCCGAATGAGGTTACGCTGGCACAAATATATCGAGCACTATCAGGCGGTACGCTAAAGCCGCATTGGTGTTCAGGAAATCCAGAGGAGGACTGTCTGGTATCCGCGAATATTCAAGTGGTGATGGATCATTTTTTTTACGAGGCAGAGCTTCATTACGTGGCCTATTTGGAGCAAAATACGCTTCAAACTGCTTTGGACAAGATTCGAAAATGTCAGCAGCAGCTTAAAGAAAAGCAGATTTGATGCTTTTCAATGCTTGCCAGTTCATGCAGGAATCATGTCTGTTTCACGATAGAGCGGTAAATAGAGTTGAATACTGTATATTACCGCTCCTGTCATGAAGCTGATGCATTTGCAGCGGCTCTTTTTTACGTGTAAAATGTATCTAATAATAGTACAGTTGATTTGCAAATAATAATATTGATAGAAGCTATCGCTTCTATTCGTAAAGAAAAGAGTGAATGTCATGTCAGAACAAACGATAAACAATTCAGCTTTTAATATTCCGTTATCCGTTCTTGATGTATCTCCCATTGTAGAAGGCGGCACTGTTGCCGAATCGCTTAGCAATACATTAGATCTTGCACAGCATGCGGAAAAATGGGGCTATAACCGCTACTGGCTTGCGGAGCATCACAATGCGCCAAGCATCGCCAGCTCAGCGACATCCATCGTTATTGGCCATGTTGCCGCAGGTACATCCACGATTCGTGTAGGCGCTGGGGGAATTATGCTGCCGAACCATGCACCGCTCGTTATTGCTGAGCAATTCGGTACATTGGAATCGTTGTTTCCAGGCCGTATTGATTTGGGACTTGGCCGCGCTCCTGGAACGGATGGTCTTACAGCAGCTGCCCTTCGTGGAAACAGAAGAAGCAATGGGCATGATTTCCCAGAGCAGCTAGCTGAGCTGCGCGCGTTTCTAGATCCGGCGAGTGCTGAGGTGGGCATGCCAGTGCGAGCGATTCCGGGTGAAGGTCTTGATATTCCGATTTGGCTATTGGGTTCGAGCGATTTCAGCGCTTTGCTCGCTGCACAGTTAGGATTGCCATTTGCTTTTGCAGGACATTTCTCGCCTAATTTCACCGTTCCAGCAATGAATCTTTATCGAAGCAGCTTTAAGCCATCAGCGATTCTTGATAAGCCAAAAGGAATGGTAGCGGTCAATGTCATTGCGGCAGATACGGATGAAGAGGCGGAGTATTTAGCGACATCGATGCAGCAGCTGTTCCTATCCTTTATTCGCAACACGCGTGGAGCTTTGCCTGCACCTGTTCGCAATATGGATGACGTCTGGACGGCGCAGGAGAAGATCGCTTTGATGCAGCAATTAGGCTCTTCCATTGTTGGCGGACCGGAGACGGTACGTACGAAGCTGAAGCAATATATTGAGGCGACGAAGGCGGATGAGATTATGGTCGCCGCACATATTTATGATCACCAAGCTAGATTGCGCTCATATGAAATTATTGCGGGTCTGTAATCTACCAAATTAACTAATAAAATTGAAGCAGAATAGAAAAGAGTGAAGACTTATTAACCAAGTCTTCACTCTTTTTTTACTTTAAATGAGCTGATTTACTCGATAGGCGGATAGTGCCCTTTGCGCAGCTTATTGATTGAATAACCAAAGTCCATTTGAAGATGAGGATAGTCAGGGAAGTTTTTCCAATCCCCACCCCAAGAGAAGCCTAGGCGCTTGGCGATTTCAACAACTTCCATCCAGTCGGACCGCCCATTTTTATTGCCGTCATACTCCATGTCCCATATAACCTCGCCCTTCTTCGTTCGCAGGGCAAAATCGATAGCGAGGCCGTAATTGTGATAGGAGTGTCCGCCTTGAACTTGCGTAACGACTTTACCCTCTGTTGTGCGTCCTTTTGCATAAATCGCGTTTTGCTCCTCGCTTGAAYGGAAGCCGTCTGTGACGAGAATGGTGATGCCGGCCTTGCTCGTTTCGGCAATCAGCTCGGTCTGCTTAATGAATACGATCGGATGCAGTGCCGTTACGGGTGGAGCTTCAATAGGATCATTGTTCGGCAAGTATGGATCAAAGGAAAGAATAACCTTCCATAATAGAGCAGCGGTTAGCGCTAAAATAATAAACAGTAGTATTCGGTTTCGCTTGCGTTTACTTCTTGCTGTCAGGCTCAGCTGAGCCGGTAATGTAGGATGAGAAACATGATTTCGTTCCAGCATGCTGAATCTCCTTACGTTTTATATCCGCTTATTTTATCATATTGTTTATTTTGACACCCTAGTCTGTGGTAGGGGATTAGGCTTAATTACTATTGATTATGCTTTCTACCAATATTTTAGTAATGAGTTATAGAGTAGATTTTGTTATGCTTCGAGGATTGATCGCATGAGGAGGGTCTTTCGTGAAGCATACTTATACTAGATTTGCTCTAGCAGCATTTACTTTACTATATATCATAACACTTGTTGCTCATCCCATTGCGGCTCAAAGCACGCTGCCTTTTGATGATATTTCAAGCAGCTATGCCAAACAGGAAATAATCGATTTGTATAATAAAAAGATTATAACGGGCACATCGGAGCGAAGCTTCTCACCGAAGCAATCGATCTCGAGAGTGGAGTTTGTCACAGTGCTGGATCGGCTGCTCGGGCTTGAGCCTGTACCGACGCCAGTATCGCCATATACTGACGTACCTATGAAGGCTTGGTATTATGGATGGATTCAGGCTGCTGTGCAGCTTGGCTTAGCAGATGGCGTTAGCGCCTCTCAGTTTGCACCTGCGAAGGCAGTTACAAGGCAGGAAGCAGCCGTATTATTAACGAGAGCATTGAAGAAGCTGGATCATAAATCGGAAGCAAAGCTAAGCTTTGGCGATGACAGCCGCATTGCGGCTTGGGCGAGTTCTTCTGTAGCAGCGATGAATGCTCTTGGCCTTATGAAAGGTGACGATAAGGGGAATTTCCGTCCGGGCGATCCGATAAGCAGGCAAGAAACCGCAGTAATGATTCATCGGGTGCTGCAAAATGTGAACTGGGCAGCTGAGCTTGCCGCTAAGCCCAAGGAAACGATAAAGCTAGGCTGGCAGTATGGTCAGACGACGCAGCAATATGAACAAACGGTTTTGAATTCTAATGTAAACACCTTGTCTCCACGTTGGTATTTTACAGGGGAAGCGGGAGAGATATCGGACAACACGGATCCGTCTCTTGTGACTTGGGCGAAACAGCATAATAAAAAAGTATGGGCAATGGTCGGCAACCGCTCGGATCAAGCGGCTACTCATAAGCTGCTATCCAGTTCCACAATACGTACCAAAGCAATATCTCAGCTTGCAGAGTACGTGACAAAGTATAAGCTGGACGGGCTCAATATTGATTTTGAAAATGTTGCGCCGCAGGATCGAGCAGCTTTGACCGCTTTCATCTCGGAGCTGTCCAAAAAAATGAAGCTCTTGAATGTCACGCTGTCACTTGACGTATCCCCCGACCGAGGAACGGACTGGACAGACGCTTTCGATTTTGCCGCGCTTGGAAAATTAGCAGATTATATCGTATTGATGGGCTATGATGAGCACTGGGGAGACGGCTCGGAAGCGGGCTCCAACGCCTCTATAGGTTTTGATGAAGCGGCTGTAAATAAGCTTCTTAAATTGGTGCCAAGCCAAAAGGTGATACTGGGCGTGCCTTTTTATAACCGTGATTGGGATTTAAAGAAGGACGGCAGCGTTGAGTCCTCTGCATTTATATCATTTGGCGAGCAGAATGCGCTCATTAGTAAATATGGAATCAGGCCTTTATGGGACGCTAAAATCGGTCAGTACACAGCTGCATACATGAAGAATGGTATACAGCATAAAATATGGGTCGAGGACGGGCGTTCGTTAACCGAAAAATATAAGCTGGCTGTAAAAAGCAAGCTTGCTGGACTAGCTTACTGGTATGTAGGCGGCGAAAGTCCGGATATATGGATAAGTCTAAAAAATGCGGATCAATTTTTGGGTTATTCCTTCTCCTAATAGTTATTTACCAAAACCGCTGAATTGATTCGCAAGAACAAACGATATGGGGGCTGTCCCATAAGAATCAGGCTCGCTGAGGAATAGCTCACTTTGAACGGGAGTATTGGTAGCAGTACAGGAGAGCTATTCCTGTACTGCTATTTTCCTATTCTGGTCTATGGTTGCTTGCTTCATAGGATTATGGGCAAGCGAAAGCCACCCGACTTCCAGACTTACCTTAGGTAAGCTGCGAAGCAGAAGCGCCGGAATCCTTGGTTATTCTTTATCTGCCCTAAAATACTTTCGGGTTCAATCATTCGTCTTACCGACAGCGAATATCCTTCCTCGCTATTTCCCTTGCTTGCTGTTTGTAGCGCATAATAACTCAGACTGACCATATCCAGCATCGGCGATGTTCGTTATATGATTGTAATGTGCGCGAACCGATAGTGGRGAGTGAATAAGTGTAAAAGTGCACCTGTTTTTAACATACAAGATTGGAATATTGCAAATAGGTGTACTAATACCTCTAATTGATCAGATTTGAAGAAAATTTGGTTAAATAAGTGCATTTCTGCACTTAGATGAAGATGCTGCAGGCGCTGCCGCAAAAGTCTTTGCATCAGGGAAACATCCCCGTTTTCAAATGAAAGGACTTCAAATTCCACTGTATAGTGGAGCTCTAGGTCCTTTTTCTCGATGAAAATAAGTTCTAAGTAGTGCTCAAAAAATCGCAAAATGACTTTTGAGACAGCCCTTTTTTAAAAGTCTGCTGATAACCTATGAGATGAGGCATTATATGTTATGAATATGATGTAAAGCAACGAAAACTAGATTCGTATTTTCCGAACTAGCTATTGCGTGGTGATAATGTGTAAAATATGTTAGGCAGAGCGGTAATTATTGGTTATATGTAGATGAAATGAAGCCGCTAAGATGAGAGGGAGAGGGTCTATTCGTGAAAAAGTTTGCAGCATTATTTCTATCATTAGCTCTACTATTTTCTTTCGTAACGAACATCCAAGCAGAGGCTAAGCCTATTTCAGTTTGGATAGACGGCGAGCAGGTACAGCTTGGTGAGAATCAACCTACGATGGAAAAGGGAACGATTCTTGTTCCGGCGAAGACGGTTCTTCAAAAGCTTGATTTCCAAGTAACTTGGGATCAGAAAAATAAAGTCATTTCAGGCAAGAAGCAAGGACTAACCCTTTTATTCCAAATCGACAACTTAGGGGCAATGGCTAACGAGACGGAAATTGGATTGCTTGCTGCGCCGAAGGTCGTTAAAGGAACTGTATATATTCCTTTGCGTACGGTAAGTGAAGCAGCAGGTTATGAAATTACTTGGAATAAAGAGCAGCGCTCTGTTTCTCTTAAGGAGAATGAGCCAAGTAAAGGTTTCCTTTGGAAAGTAGAAAAGGACGGCAGCACCGTATATTTGCTGGGGTCGATACATATTGCGAACAAAGCGATGTACCCTTTGCGCTCTGAAATTCAAAAAGCTTATGATGCATCCGACTATTTGGTTGTAGAGGCTGATATTTCGAAGATGAATGATGAGAAGGTACAAAAGCAAGTGCTTGATTTAAGCGTATTGAAGGATAATACAACGCTTAAAGATCATATCTCAGCTGATTCTTACAAGAAGCTTGGCGAGATTTTGAAGGAGAACGGCTTACCGGAAAATACGCTGGATACCTACAAGCCTTGGAGCGTTTCGTCTACTGTTGATTATCTTAGCTCAGCAAAAGAAGGTTATGATTCAGGCATAGGGATTGATGCCCATTTCTTGCAGCAGTCGCTGGAGAACAAGAAGCCAATCCTAGAGCTGGAATCGATCGAATACCAGCTTAATATGTTTAATAATTTTTCAGACAAACTGCAAGAAGAAATGCTGAAAGGTTCTATTGAGAACTATTTTGCAGAAGTATCAGGGAYTGAAGATCTTACGAAAATGTGGGTTACCGGAAATGAGGAGCAGCTGCTCGAGCTGACGAAATCAGCTTCGTCGAATGCGGAGCTTAATAAAGCGCTGCTTACTGACCGCAATGCTCCAATGGTTGAGAAAATAACGGGTTACTTGAATGACACGACAAAAAAAACCTATTTCGTAGTCGTAGGAGCTGCACATATGCTCGGCGAGAACGGTATCGTTCCACTGCTGGAGAAGAAAGGTTTTACTGTAGTTCGTCAATAGCAGCATGGAAGAGAGAAGGCAATCACGCAGTGAGCGTGATTGCCTTCTTTTTGTTCATGGTGTGATCAGCCGATATGCTGCTGCTGTTTATGTTTAAGCTCAACAAGCAGCGCGTGCAGCTGCTCTGTCGCTAGGCCATGCAGTACGAGTCGAAAGCCTGCTTTAAGCGTCGTGAGCGGCACCATGGGATGTTTGTTGTTGATAAGCGCCAGTCGGTCGTTGCTGCCGATAATTTTGGAAGCAAGGATGCCAATCGTTTCATCCAGCTGAAGGGAGTTAGTCGCACGCCAGAAGTCATTATCGGTTAGAAACATTTGATAGACAGGGGTGAAGCATTCAATGGCAGTCGTCAAATCCATGAAGTTGGTCCAGCGATTAGGCATTTGCTCAATAGGCAGAGCCTCTGATGTGATGGCGTCAAAGTTAAGCCGGTCCTGCTTTGTAACCTCAATTCCCTTGTGACGCAGCTCGCGATTAAGATTGATGACGAAGTTGTATAAATTGAGATCGTGAATGAGAAAAAGATCATCTTTTACCGGCTCCAGATTGGTTGGTTTAAGCGGGTTCATCTCAATCTGAACGTCAGGCACATTATCACGAATGAAGCCAAGCACCTCAGAGCCAAGATAGAAGTGGCGCAAAATCATATAATTAGCATCAGGGCTTACGAAGGTTTTCATTCCGAAATGCAGGACGCGGTGCAGCAGCCGGGATGAGGTGAGTGCTTTAGGTACAATTATTTTGTAAACCTGAAGAACAATAATCATTAATCTCGCAAAAGGACGCAGTACGGGCAGCAGAAACTGCCGTGATCTGCTAGAGCAATCCTTAAGGTATGCAGCCTTTGCCTCCTCATTGAAGGGAATGCTCTGATCCATAAAGATGGCTAGAAACGGATTGGGATCGTTTTTGTCATGCGGCATTTGATGAAAATAATCAGTTTTGCTCATACATTGCCCAGCTCCTCTAATTGCAGCAAGTATAAGCGCGCCGTCGTTTTTGCCGTTTTCACTATTCGTCCTGCGATCTCTGCAGTGAGCATCGGATGCTGGACGACTGCTTCGAGTCTCTCGAAGTGCTTCTCATCGGAGTCGCTATGATAAAGCAGGAATGACACTTCTTCATCGCTCAGCCCAAGCTGATCGCGAATCATTTCGCCCCAGTAGCGCGCCATGCGGCATCCAAGTCCCTCTATAATCCACATTGCGCCAATGAGATCAACGGGATTCTCGCGGCTAGCACGTTGGAACAAATAAGCCGACAATGCTTCACTGCCAATATTTTTTTCGCCTGATTGGATGTGCGCTAGGTCGCCGCCGATGGCGACGTAGTTGCGTTCAAGTATTTGAAAGTCACGATGCTCGTCACGCGCATGGGCAATGAACGTCGATCGGAGATCGATATGCTCTATAGCGATATACGAGGCAGCCCGCGCAATCCACTGAGAACCATCTATGACCTGTTGGCGGATGTTTTCCATTAGCAGTTTGTAGTCATGTAGGGTGAACTTGTTGTTGTACAGCTTATGAATAACCGGGACATGAGCCAGCTTTTGCTCAAAATCAATCCAAACCTGTACGAGCTGCCTAACGAGCTGTGCTTGAACGTGGTCTGCTTCGTTATACTCGAGATGAGGTGCCTCAGGCTGCCTCTCTTCAAACATTGGCTCTGCGATATGTCCCACATCAGCTGTGTCGCCTACAACCGTCAACAGCATATAAGAGGTTTGGAATCGACCGCTTTCCGGCACCATGCATAACACCTGCTCGCCTGGCTTCAAATGGCCTTCGTTAAGCAGCTCCTCCAGCATGATATAGATTGAAGCAGCGCCGGTGTTGCCCTTCGTATATAAATTCGTAAACCATTTCTCCTCAGGAATGGTAAGTCCGCCAAGCTGCAGCAGCTTAAATATTTCGTCGCGGAAAAAATGAGACGAATAGTGGCAAACCATCCAGTCGATAGCTCTCGGTTCGATTTTGCCTTCATCCACCAGCTCGAAAAATCGATTAACCCCGACCTTAGGCATCTCATTAACGAGCCGAATATCTTGTTTGAGATTAAGAGTCCCGTCGTCAGCAGCTTCATGAATGGTGGCATAGTCAAGCCAGCTTTGCTGCTCGGCATTATCCTTGTTGGTTCCCGCATACATGCAGACATCGTATAGATTAGCGTAGGATTTGTTGTCGATCCATTCGATGCGCAGGGATAAACCGCTGGCGGCAGGCTGATGCTGAAGAACCGCTGCACCTGCTCCATCGGATAGCATAAACCGAAGAAAGTCAGTGTCGAAAGGAATGGGATGATCGGCGACACCCTTTTGTGCTTCGAACCTCGTATTTTTGAATACGCGGCTCGGAAATTCACTGGCGCAGGAAATCGCGGTTTGCTGCTCTCCGGACTGCACATGCAGGAATGCGTTTTTCATCGCTTGCATACCGCTGGCGCAAACACCATGATGCGTGGCAACCTCCATAACAGGCAGCTTCGTTTCCGCATGTACCATACTCGCGAAGCCGGGAACAAGCAAATCACCTTGGGTCGTACCGACAGCGAGAAATGAGATTTGATCGCTCAGTGCCGCTTGGTTGCGGGAGAGCGCATCTTGTATCGCAAGTCCGGCCATTTCTGCATTTGAATATTGACTTTTTTGTTCTTTGTTTATCGCATAATGCCGAAAGCGTATTTTGTTTTGATCAAGAATGCGCCGCATCGACTTGGAGCTTTTACCGTTTATTTTGCCGAGATAATCCTCGATTTCATCATTGCCGATAGGGGGGCCGGGAAGAAATTTGCCAATGCTGGTTATATAGACGGGATTCATCAAGCACCTCCAAATAAGAAATATTTATAAGTCTTATGATCGGTTATGCAGCGTTTCAAGCCTAGTACTAACTTTATTTGGTACCGCAATTAAAGTAGGGCTTGAATATATGCATGATCGTCTTATATAATAAACGCATATCAAAACTGATGACTGACGGAGGTAACCCAGCCGATGAAGTAAGTACACGATTCCTGTAAATAACTTGTTTAAGTACAAGCGGCGTTCTCATTAGCGAGAACCGGTCAGGGATACGTGCGTCGATTTGGGGACTTATGGATAGTCAATCAGCAGCGATAGATACGAGATGTTTACCCGCTAACTAGCGGTGTGACGCATCGTTATTTTCGTTTACCTGATATTCCCCTGCGTATTCGACCGTGTGCCGCTGGCCACGGTTTTTTATTATGTTTTTTTGAAATGGGGAATGTTCAATGATGCTATTAAAAGTTAAACATGTGAACAAGGAATGGGATGGCAATATCCTGTTCGAAAATATAAATTTTGAAGTCAGAGAAGGTGAAAGGCTGGCTCTGTTTGGACGAAATGGCGTGGGCAAAACGACGCTGCTGCAAGGACTGACAGGCAGAATCCTATTCGATGACGGTGAGGTGCAGAGGCTGCTTCCTCTTGCAGAGTGGGGCTGGCTCGATCAGCAGGCACAGATGAATTCATCACTCACGTTGCTTGAATTCGTGCAGGCCAGCACAGAAGAATTGTTCCGATTAAAATGGTCGATGGTGGAGTTAACTAGGCGAATGCAAGAGGATGCAAGTGAGTCGCTGTTAAGCGAGTACAGTGAACTGTACGAACGTTATGCGCAGCTTGATGGCTATAGCTGGGAGATGAAGGTGGAGAGATGCTTAACGCAGTTAAGCTTTGATCCCTCGCTGTGGCACTTATCATTTTCGCAGCTAAGCGGAGGTCAAAAGACGAAAGCACAATTAGCCGCGCTGATGGTAAGAGAGCCGAAGCTCGTTGTGCTGGATGAGCCGACGAATCACTTGGATTCTTCGGCGCTGGATTGGCTGGAAGCATGGGTGCAGGATTACCCGGGAACGGTTATTTATGTGTCGCATGATCGTACGTTTATCGACCGGACAGCAACGACTGTTCTTGAGTTTGAGCGAGATGGATGCCGGCGCTATTCGGGCGGATACACGCAGTATAAGGCGCAGAAAGAGCTGGAGCTAAGGACGCAGGAGGCGCTGCACAAGAAGCAGGAGCTGGAGCGGGAGAAGCTGCTTGAGAGCATACGCATGTATGCCGAGTGGTTCCAGCAGGCGCATAAGGCGGCGGGTCAAAATGATTTTCTTAGATCAAAATCCAAGAAAAACGTGTCGCGTCTGCATGCGAAGGAGTCTGCGCTTGAGCGGTTGAACAAGGATAAGGTGCAGAAGCCGCGCGAGGACTCACAGCTGCGAATGCAGCTGGAGTCGGGCGGGTTTGCAGCGACTACGCTGCTTCGGATGGAGGACGTTAGTTTTGCCTATGAGGGGCATAGGAACGTTATAAGCAGGTTAAACCTCACCTTAGGTAAAGGTGAGCGATTAGCTGTGCTTGGTCCGAATGGTGTAGGCAAGTCGACATTGTTAAAGCTTGCGACAGGGAGCTTGATGCCTAGCTCGGGCAAGGTTAGCATTCATCCGCAGGTGAAAATCGGATATTTTGAGCAGGAGCTTGATAAGCTCGACAATGAGATGACCATTCTTGACAGCTTATTGCTGCTGCCGGAGATGACGCAGTCGCATGCAAGGACGATTCTGGGCTGCTTTCTGTTTACGAAGGAGGACGTATTTAAGCGAATCGGGGACTTAAGCATGGGTGAGCGATGCCGAGTAGCATTCTTGAAGCTTTATTTTGGCAAAGCGAATCTGCTCGTGCTTGATGAACCGACGAACTATTTGGATATTAGCACGCGAGAGCAGGTCGAACAGGCGCTTCAGCATTATCCGGGTGCCGTTCTGCTTGTCACGCATGATCGCTATTTAATTCGCCAAGCAGCTAATCGACTGCTCGTACTCGATGGAAAAATTGAACCAAGCTTGTTCCACGGATCGTATGAGGAGTATGTGTCTAAGGATCGAAGCCGGCTGCTTTCAGCGGATGAACAGGCAAGTCAAAACGAGCGGGAGATGCTGCAGCTGCGTTTAACGCAGCTTATGAGCTGCGCTGAGCCGGAAGATCCAGCGGAGCAAAAGCAATTGATGAATGAAATTCGCCAGCTGCAGGCGCAAATAAATAGCTGATGGGCAGGCTGGAGGAAGGTGGATTTACAACATGGTTTGGAGAAATATGGTGTTTATAGTCTTAGCGACGCTCATGCTGGCTGGATGTGCTGGTCAGGAGCAGGTTAAGTCTGGGAAGCAAACTTCTGCTTCAGTTGAATCCTATGACTATACGATTAATGAGACGGAGGATGTTATTGCAAAGTCCGGTGAAGTTACGAATAGCGAGAAATTAGATGCTTTTGTGAGCGGTGCTATAGATCAGGTTCGGGTTGTACGTTTTATAACGGAAGGAAACCCGATTTTTTATAATCTTGCGAGGGCGGAGGATCAGATCAAGGTGCGCTACGATACATCACAGGATCAGTATGGATCATCAAGCGTAAAAACCTATTCATGTGACGGGTTGAAAAAAGAAGAAACGGGGCGCTCTTACGCCTATAAGCTAAGTGGCTGTGGCGCAGCCAATAAGCCGATAGATTTGTTGGACGTTCCGATTTAGGCAGGAGATATAAGGGAGGGGCTCTCCTTAAAGCAATCTCCGAATATACAGCCCCCACTTTCCACGTAATAATCTGAAAAAAAGAACCTTCAAACTCACTTTCATAGTGGTTTTGAAGGTTCTTTTGCAAATACTATGGGATTCTCTTACTCAGATTTACCCTTTTAGGATATCCCCTTTTTTGTTGCTTTGAAATAGTGAAGAGTAATATGACTGGCATTTGAAAGTTTGAGTTGAAATATATGGTTTACATCTATATGGATATAAATTACAGTATTTACAATGTGAATGATGGCAGATGTTGTGAATACGGATAGGTGAACATGGAAATGTGAAATTAAAGCTGGCAAGAGTTGAGAACGATATGTCGCAGGAGCAGCTTGCTGAAGCAGTTGGTGTTACGAGGTAGACGGTCGGACTCATTGAAGCTGGCAATTACAATCCGAGTATTCGTCTGTGTATCGCTATTTGCAAGACTCTCGGCAAAACGTTAAATGATTTATTTTGGGAGGCATCTTGATGGAGGTATAGAAGCTCGTAGATGAACGGATCACGTCAGAGTTGCAAGAGTATGGGTATCATGTGTTCGGCATTTTAGCTAACGAACTCCAGATGCCTTATTTGCTGCGTAGCGTTCTGTTTTTGAATCTAACGAACACAGCGAGCCTTATTTCTTGTAATTTCGATCGTTTGGTCTCCATTAAGGGCAGATAACGACTCCTGAGTTCGTTAGAGATTAATATAGCCCTGATATTCAAGAATAACGACTACTGAGTTCGTTAGGATAAAGCATGAACATGAAAACACAGATGGTTGAGGTAAGCCACTATACTAGAATGCTTTGGACTAAAGCATTGAAAGATTTTAGTAGAGATTGATAATTGAGTGTTGAGTGTTGAGTGTTGAGTGTTGAGTGTTGAGTGTTGAGTGTTGAGTGTTGAGTGTTGAGTGTTGAGTGTTGAGTGTTGAGTGTTGAGTGTTGAGTGTTGGTCAATATAAGAATTTACAATTAACGGAAGTATCTATAACGTTAATGATTTAACCATTACTCGGAGGTGAGCATGATCTTAAAGAAGAAAAAGACAATATTTATCGTTGTAGCTATTATAGTTGTTTTTACATGGATTCTTACCTTTCTATCTCCCGAGTGGACGATCCGCAGACATATACTAATGAGCTTGCAGCCTATCAATAGCTTGAAAGCGGATATTTCCACAACGGACAGAGTCGATGAAAAGTACGGTCATTTATACAATGTGAACGGGTATATGCATTACCCTACGGGAGATGAGCTGGGAGCCGTTTATTTGAAGAAGCTGGGGCCGTTATGGTACGTAGCGAGTGTAGGGACGGGTCCGTGAGGAAGAGGAAAGGGGTTGTCCTATAAGCAATGACATCTACTTATGGGACAACCCCTATTTTAAAAAGCACTGCAACCAACGAACGAGGCAATTGAAGCGGGGGGATTATCGATTCACATCGACTTGAAGATTATGTTTTTTGAAAATGTGAATCATGGCGGTTTTGGCTTCCTCTTCATCTGGTCCATGTATTTCAAGGTGGTAGGCATGGGTTTGGTACAAGATGATGCTAAGTCCAAGGATGCTTTTGACATCGATAAATTTGGAATCGCTGGTGCGGAGAACGATGCTTGATTTAAAATCGGCCGCCATTTGATTAATATCAACGATAGCTCTGATTCCAGCCGTCACTTGGATAACCTCCGTTCCAATTTTCTTGTTTATCTGTACTCTCGCGGTATTCTGCGTGCTACGCCTGTCTTAATCGCTGCTCTAATGACGAGATCGCGAATAGCTTTCACAACGGCCTGATTGAAAACGCTCGGAATAATGTAGTGCTTGCTTCGTTCTTCATCCGAGATAGCGGATGCGATCGCCTCTGATGCCGCCAGCTTCATTTCCTCGTTAATCGTAGTTGCTCTGCAGTCCAGTGCCCCGCGGAAAATACCGGGGAAACACAGCACATTATTAATTTGGTTCGGATAATCCGATCGTCCGGTGGCGATTACCCCTACAATATCCTCAACTTCCTCAGGCTTGATCTCAGGTGTTGGATTCGCCATGGCAAAGACGATAGGATTTTCCGCCATCGCCATAACATCTTCGCGTCGCAGCAGTCCTCCAGCAGAAAGTCCAATGAATACATCAGCGCCTTGGATTACATCTCGTAAAGAGCCTTCAATGCGGTTAGGGTTGGTATGCTCGGCATACCAGTTCCACATGCGGTTATCATAGTCAGTTCCAGCGGTTATCGCGCCGTTCCGATCTACACCAATGATGTTTGTAACGCCAGCGGATAAAAGAATTTTTGTGCACGCGACGCCTGCTGCACCGATTCCGCAAACAATGACCTTAATGTCATCAATGGGCTTATTCACAATTTTTAATGCATTGATTAGCGCCGCATACAATACAACTGCTGTACCATGCTGGTCATCATGAAATACTGGAATATCGAGTTCTTCACGCAATCTTTCTTCAATCTCAAAGCACCTCGGCGATGAAATATCCTCAAGGTTAATTCCGCCGAAGCCGGGAGCAATCGCCTTAATGGTTGCGATAATTTGCTCGGTATCTTGCGTATCAAGGCAGATAGGGAAGGAGTCTACGTCTGCCAGCTGCTTGAATAGCATAGATTTTCCTTCCATAACGGGCATAGCTGCATAGGGGCCAATATTTCCAAGCCCTAAGACAGCGCTGCCGTCCGAAATGACAGCAACCGTATTTCTCTTAATCGTTAACGTAAATGCTTTTCTTTGTTCTTCATGAATGGCTAAGCAGACGCGTGCAACATCGGGCGTATAAACACGAGAGAGATCGTCGCGGTTCTGAATAGGCGATTTCAGTTTAGTTTCGATTTTACCGCCAAGATGCAGCAGAAATGTTCTATCCGAAATATTCACTAGCTTGACTCCGTGCAGGTTCTTAATCATTTCGGTAATAATGTTAATATCGACTGTATCCGTGACGGTAATGGTAATATCTCTTATCGTCATATGCTGACTGGTCTGAATGACGTCAATGGCCACGATATCTCCACCGGCTTCGAAAATAGAGGATGCAACCTGTCCGAAATGTACCTCTTTCGTATTCATTTCGAGACGCAGTATGACACTTTTCCCACCTAGTTTATTGTTATCCATGGCTACCCCCATCAAATCTGTATTTTTTATCGTTCGTGATTAACCTTCTTCGTTAATGACAACCTCTTTCCCTCTCTTCTTTAGCAAAATAGGTATAATTAACCAGAGCGCTGCGATAATTAAGAAAACAAGCGACATCGGTTTTTGCAAGAAAATCATAAAATCTCCGTTAGATGTCGTTAAAGCTCTCCGCATATTGTTTTCAATCATAGGCCCAAGCACTAAACCAAGCACGAGTGGAGCTAGCGGATAATCATTTCGTACAAGAAAGAATCCTGCAATTCCACAGCCGAGCAGCAGCATCAAATCAAAAACTTGAGCCTGCACGGCATAAACGCCAAATATAGAAATAGCAATAATGATCGGTATCAAATATTTCGGCGGCGTTTGAATGATTTTTGCAAACACCTTCACCAGCGGCATATTGAGTACGAGTAAAATGAGATTTCCGATTAGCATGCTGGCAATTAACCCCCAAGCTACTTGCGGATGCTCCTCAAATAACAAAGGACCTGGCTGAATGTTATACATAATTAAAGCGCCCATCAATATAGCGGTTGTACCTGAACCAGGTATGCCGAGTGTAAGTAAAGGAATCATAGCCCCGCCTGATGCAGCATTGTTCGCTGATTCAGGCGCAGCTACACCGGCAATATTGCCTTTGCCAAAGGTTTCTGGATTTTTGCTCATTTTTTTCTCCAAAATATAACTGAAGAAAGAAGCTAAAGTCGCACCGGCACCAGGCAAAATACCAATAAAAAAGCCTAAAACCGAACCGCGGGCAATCGGTCCTGCACTATCCTTCAAGTCCTTTTTTGTCGGCAGGATACGTTCAATTTTTGCTGCTTTACCGGCAGTGTAGTCTCTCTCCAAAATGGTTTTGAATACTTCTCCCAATGCAAATAGACCAACTGCTACTGTTAAAAACTCAAGGCCGGAATAAAGCAACGGCATGCCGAAAGTAAACCTTGCAACACCCGATACGGTGTCCATCCCGATGGTTGCGAGCAGCAGTCCGAATACGGTCATAATGAGGGCTTTCGTAATGGACTTTCCAGCCAAGCCGCTTACGGCGCATAGCCCAAGAAGCATTAAGGAGAAATAATCGGCAGGACCAAACTTTATCGCTACCTCTGACAGCGGTTCTGCTAATGCGATGAGCGCGATGACAGCAAATACTCCTGCTACGAAAGAACCGATTGCAGAGATGGATAAGGCAGCACCAGCTCTACCCTGTCTAGCCATTTGATAGCCGTCTAATGTTGTCACGACAGAGGAGGATTCCCCAGGTGTATTAAGCAGAATAGAGGTCGTTGATCCTCCGTACATCGCACCGTAATAAACGCCGGCCAAAAGTATGATAGAGCTTGTGGCCGCTGCTTCAGGAGCTAATCCGCCCGTCATTGATGCAGTTACAGGTATAAGCAAGGCGACACCGCTCATGGGTCCTATACCAGGCAATACCCCTACAGCCGTACCTATCAACACGCCGATGAAAGCAAAGAGCAAGTTATGCCATTGAAAGGCGGTCGCAAAGCCGTCTGCGAGAAATTGTAGTGTATCCATTCATATGCCTCCTTTAGTTACGATAGCCATGACGGAAAACCAGGCATTGAACCTTCCAGAATGACAACAAAGATGACGTAAACGCCGACGGCAAACAATCCGGAGATCAAGATCGATTTTAGCCATTTTCCTCTTTCCAAAACTTGAAAGCTAATAAGAAGGAAGAGGAATGTCCCGATGATATAGCCGATCGTTTCTAAGAAGAAGGCGTATAAAAAAGCAGAAGCGAAAATAATGAGAAATTTCTTGTAATCAAGCTTTCCCGCTTTGCTGCTAGAGCCTTTAAACTTTAACACTTCGTAAAATAGACGTAAGCTTAAAATAACAAGCAGCGCCCCCAGACCAAAGGGAACGATATTAGGACCAACCTTGCTGCCGTAGGATGAAGCGCTAATTAGTGTGCTCTGCCACATGAATCCAACACCGAGAAGGAAAAATATGATGCTGGCGTATCGATCAAATGTTTTGTTCAAGGCATTCACCTCCGATGAATGATGAAAGGAGAGGAGAGAGACCAGCTCTCTCCCATCCAATCACTCATGCTTATGCTTTTATCAAGCGTTTGCTCTTCGTTCAGTCATTTACTTCTGCATACCGAGCGCTGTCAACAGCTCTTGTACCGCAACTTCTTGCTCAGCAAGGAAGGCGGTGAAATCTTCGGAGTTTTTGTATTCGCTGACCCAATCGTTGGCTTTCAATTCTTTCGCCCATGCTTCGTGTTCAGAGAGAGATTTTAACGTTTTATCCCAGTAAGCGATTTGCTCTTTTGTCATGCCTTTCGGACCTAACACGCCGCGCCAGATCGTGAACTCTGCATCTATGCCCAGCTCTTTTAACGTTGGCACATCCTTGAAGTCACCTTCAATCCGTTCATCAGAAGTTACGGCCAAAATTTTGATTTTTCCTGCTTTTAAATAGCTGCCGAGGGAAGAGATGTCTGTTCCAATCGCATCAGCATTGTTGCCAAGCAGCGCAGCAATGGCTTCGCCTCCGCCATCATAGGACAAGTACTTGACTGTTTTTGGGTCAACGCCTGCTCTAAATGCGGGGAGTACGCTAATTAAATGATCCATAGAACCAGGCGCCGATCCGCCGGCTAGTGTAACTTTTGAAGGGTCTGCCTTAATGTCGTTAATTAGTGAATGAAGATCGTTATATTTGGAATTTGCCGCAACCGCGATTGCGCCATAATCCTTCGTTATTTGTGCGAGCGGGGTAACATCCTTGTAGCCGTACGGGCTGTTCCCTTCTTTTTTGAGGTTGTTAATGAGAATAGGCGGGGAGCTGACAAACAGCTTGTAGGGGTCATTCTTGTCTTTGGTTACATATTCGGCTAAAAACACAGTGCCGCCGCCGCCGGGCTTGTTCTCAACAGTCATCGTTTGATCAACGAGCTTTGTTTCACCTAGCACTTTGGCCAAGGACCTTGCTGTCTTATCCCATCCGCCGCCAGCTCCCGATGGGGCTGTCACAATGAAAGGTTTCTCAGGATAATTAGCCGATCCGCCTTTTGATGCTGTTCCGCCGCAGGCCGTCAAACTAACAGCAACAAAAGCAGCAGCTACTATAGTTTTCCAATTTTTTGTTTGGTATCCCATACGAATAATCCCCCTTTAGTTTCATTCAAGTAAACGTATGAATGATTATTGTAAGCGCTTACCTGTTTGATATGCTTCATACTATCATCGCGAATTGGGGTTGAATACAATAACCACATAAGTTGAAAAGTAGTCATACTGTTTATTTTGTTCATAAAATTTACGGCCATTATCGACTCAAGGGACTATGTTCAGGGAAGCATGTAGAATACAATAAAATCAGCGTCCCGCGGATGAGAAGTTTTTGCATGGAGGTAATTGAATGCGATTACAAACGAGATTGATTTTGTTAATTGGAACTTTGCTATTTATTATTATCATTGCTCTTACCTTCAGCTTTGAGAGAATACTAGTGACGACGCTGCAGAAAAATGTAGGTGCATCAGCTCTGAAAATTGCGAAGACAGTAGCGTTGATGGACGTCATTAGACATGCCTTTGAAGAGGAGAATCCTTCAGCCATCATTCAACCCATCGTTGAGAAAATTAGAATGGAAACGGACGCTGAGTACATCGTCATTGGGAATAAAGAGGGAATTCGTTATGCGCATCCGCTGCCGGACCGAATCGGGAAAGAAATGGTCGGCGGTGACAATGGGCCTGTGCTCAATGGAGAGTCGATCATTTCAGAGGCCGTTGGCTCGATGGGCCCCTCCTTGCGGGGAAAAACACCCATTTTTAATGATCAGGATGAAGTTATAGGCATTGTATCAGTGGGTATTTTATTAAAAGACATTGAACAATCGGCAGTGACTTATCGTAATGCGATGATTATTTTTGCAGCCATTGCGCTGATGGTTGGATCTGGCGGAGCCATTGTTATTGCCAATAGCGTAAAACGATCGATCCATGGTCTAGAGCCTGAGGAAATTGGCTTGTTATATCAGGAGAAGAGAGCTATTTTGGAAACGATCCATGAAGGCATAATTGCCATTGATACAGAGGGAACGATTACCCTTGTCAATCAAACGGCTTTGAAGCTGATCGATCCGCTCGAGCAAATGGAGATTACCGGGCAGCATGTGCGGGATGTCATTCCAGAATCGCGGCTAATGGAGGTTATTAAATCAGGGCAATCGGAAATTGATCAAGAAATGACCATTAACGAAAGCAGTGTCGTCGTCAATCGCTTGCCGATATTTGATCATCAGCACCGGGTCGTAGGGGCGGTTTCCAGCTTTCGCAACAAATCCGAGCTGCTTCGATTAACGGAGGAGCTGACGCAGGTGAAGCGTTATACCGAAGCACTGCGTTCACAAACGCATGAATACTCCAATAAGCTGTATACGATATATGGGCTAATCCAGCTGGAGTCGTATCAAGAAGCAATGGATATTATTACACATGAAACCGATGTTCATCAAAATCTGATCCATTTCCTCCTGCAGGAAATTCCTGATCCTATTATTGGCGGCATACTAATTGGCAAGTTCAATCGTGCGAATGAGCTTAAGGTGAAGCTTGAGATTGATTCCAAGAGCACCTTCAAAACGATCCCCGATGATCTTAACCGCAATCATCTGGTAACGATTATCGGCAATTTAATTGACAATGCGCTGGATGCTGTTCTAGAGAAAAATGATGAGAATCGAACCGTGAAGGTGTTTCTGTCTGACGTAGGTAAAGCTTTTACGATCATTATTGAAGATAATGGGAGCGGCATTAAGGAGGATGTCGCAGAGCGGCTGTTTGAGCTCGGTTTCTCCACGAAAAATGAGGATCATCGGGGTTATGGGCTAGTTATTGTTACGCAGGCGATACAACAGTTAAGGGGTCATATCCGTTTTGAATCGCGTCCGCAGGAAGGGACGATCTTTACCGTTGTGATTCCAAAAGAAAAGGGGAAAGATATATGATACGAGTGGTCATTATCGAGGACGACCTTCGAATTGCACAAATCAATCGACGCTTTCTAGAGAAGATAGAGGGCTTCGAAGTCGTTGGAATTGCAACAGATAAGCAGCTGGCGCATGAGCATTTAGATATTTTGGCTCCGGATTTAGTGCTGCTTGATTTATATTTTCCCGATATGAGCGGGCTCGACCTGCTTCACTACATACAGAAAAACAACCCGTTAACAGATGTCATTATTATTACGGCCGCTAAGGAATTTGAAACGGTTCGTGAAGCCATTCGCGGCGGGGTATATGATTTTATGATCAAGCCGGTTGTATTTGAACGTTTTCAAGAGAAGCTGAAGTCTTATCAGAAATATCATAACCAAATGGCACTGCTCGGAGGCTCAAATAAACAAGTGGATCAAGAGGGAATTGATCAGCTGCTGTGGGGGGTAAATGATCGTACGGACAAGGATTCTTATTTGCCAAAAGGCATCGATAAGATAACGAATGAGAAAATACTCTCCTTCATTCAGGCAGGTCCTGAAGTATTAACGGCGGAGGAGCTTGGGAAAAAGGCTGGTTTCAGCCGTACGACCGCTCGGCGGTACTTGGAGTATTATGTGGCCAAGGGTGAATTAATAGCTGATATTTCTTATGGAACCGTTGGAAGGCCGGAGCGGGTTTACAAAAGAAAAGAGCAAATATGAGGCTGCCATTTTTAGTTTTTCGAGAGGACAATGGATAATAAAAATAGCCCGTTAATGAGGAGCAGCGCACCAAAGATAAGGCCAGTTTTATTCTTTTTTATAAATTCCATTTGAACACCTCGCCACTTTTTTTTACTACATATAATTATCTCGTTTTTGGGCTTATTTTTCCACCTTTTTTTTGGTAAAAATGAAGCGATTAATAAGTTTGTGACAGAAAAAATACGTGCTTTTGTGCCTAAGCCTATGTTTATTCCGCTTTAAGGTTCACTATTTGTAGAAATTTGTATTTGGAGCAGCAATTGTTATAAAATTGATTGGGAGAGGCGATAAGGAACTGCCTGCTGCCAATGCACTTTTTTCTATGTAAAATTGCCGTAAAGAAGAGGTAATATTCAGGTTTTGTAGAATAATGTATGGATCATACATTTTTTTTGGAACTTGCATGTCGAATAGGCGTATTGTTGGTTAGTAGGTTCAGAATCGCTGTATTTGGATATTTTTTTAGTAGTGAACCTTATGGAAAGGGGGTGCAAATACAATGGCTATCTCTCTCGTAAAAGGTCAAAAGGTAGATTTAACGAAAGGCAATGCTGGTCTCAGCAAAGTTATCGTTGGTTTAGGCTGGGACCCGGCTCAAACCAAAGGCGGTTTTTTCGGAATGAAAAAAGCGGCTAACGTTGACTGTGACGCATCGGCATTATTGCTTGATGAAAACGGCAAGCTAAGTGGCGAGAAAAATCTCGTTTGTTTCTACAACAAGCAAAGCGGATGCAGCTCGGTCGTTCATACGGGTGATAATATTACCGGTGAGGGCGATGGCGACGATGAGCAAATCATCGTGCAGCTTGATCGTGTTCCTGCTAATATTCACAAAATCCTTTGCGTAGTTAACATTTACGAATGTGAATCCAGACGACAAGATTTTGGCATGATCAAATCGGCCTTTATTCGTATCGTCAACCCAGCGAACAATCAAGAACTGATTCGCTTCAACTTGACGGATGATTATTCAGGCAAAACGGCTCTAGTCGTAGGTGAGCTTTACAGACACAATGGTGAATGGAAGTTTAATGCAATTGGGGAAGGCACTCATGCTGCCCATGTTGATATCCTTGCACGTCAATACCAATAAATTTATGTGAGAAAAGAGGGCTTTTAAAATGGCAATCAGCTTATCCAAAGGACAAAAAATCGATCTCACGAAAACAAACCCAGGTCTTACAAAGATTACAGTAGGTCTAGGCTGGGATACTAATAAATATGACGGCGGAAAAGACTTTGACCTTGATGCTTCTGTATTTTGCTTGAATGCACAAGGCAAAGCAGGTTCTGAATCTGATTTCATTTTCTACAACAACCCAAAAAATACAAACGGTTCAGTTGTTCACACAGGTGACAACCGTACAGGCGCAGGCGATGGCGACGAYGAGCAAGTAAACGTTGACCTTTCTGCTATCCCAGCAGAAACTGACAAAATCGCATTCTGCATTACGATCTATGATGGCGCAGAACGCAGCCAAAACTTTGGACAAGTATCCAACGCATTCGTTCGTATCGTGGACGAGCAAAGCGGCACAGAACTTATCCGTTATGATCTTGGAGAAGATTTCTCTGTAGAAACAGCAGTAATCGTTGGTGAACTATATCGTCATTCCGGCGAGTGGAAATTCAGCGCAATCGGAAGCGGCTTCCAAGACGGCCTAGGCGGTCTTGCTCGCAACTTTGGTCTTTCTGCTAGCTAGTCATACTTATCTACCCGTAAAGGGTCGCCAGTGGCGGCCCTTTTTTAAAATATAACAATTTATAAGTAAGTGAACAGCGGAAAGTCGCAGCAGATATCAAAACGGTCTAGTAGGCCTTTGCACTGACTTTGGCGTTCAAACCTAGTCAATTCAAGGAGGAATAGAACGATGTCTATAAATCTTTCCAAAGGTCAACGCATTGATCTTACAAAAACAAACCCAGGTCTTACGAAGGTTGTTCTCGGTCTAGGCTGGGATAYGAACAAATATTCAGGCGGCGGAGAAATTGACCTTGATGCGAGCGCGTTTTTGCTTCATCAGGATGGCAAAGCAAAGGACGAGAAGGACTTTGTATTCTATAATGCACTGATTGCTTATAACGGCGCTGTTGAGCATACAGGCGATAATCGTACCGGTGAGGGTGAAGGTGACGATGAGCAAATCAAAATTGATTTCCAAAAAGTCCCTCCGCACATTCAACGAATCGGAATTAGCGTTACGATTCATGATGCCGAGTCCAGGCTGCAAAACTTTGGTCAAGTATCCAATGCCTTTGTTCGTCTAGTAGACGAGTCTTCTGGAAGAGAAGTGCTGCGCTATGATCTGGGAGAAGATTTCTCCGTTGAAACAGCGATTGTCTTCTGCGAGCTGTACCGGCATGATGCCGATTGGAAGTTCCAAGCGGTAGGTTCAGGTTTCTCGGGCGGACTAGCAGCGCTTTGTCGTAATTACGGGCTTACGGTTTAATTCATCTGGCGTATAGGGTGGCAGTTTGAGGGTTTGTCACCCTATTCTATTATTACCGAAGGGCGGTTTAAGCATGGAGCTGGCATTAATGAAAGGTCAAAAAGCGGATATTACCAAAAATAATCCTTCCATAAAAAACCTTCTAGTTGGCATGGGATGGAACACTGCAGCAGGTGTAGATGTCGATTTTTCGGCTTTTCTATTACGAGCGAATGGAAAAACAGCTGGAGACCAAGATTTGATTTTTTACAGCAATCCTAAGGATGTCAGCGGTTCTATACAACTGGCAAGCGGCAATAAACGAAGTTTTGCAGGAAAAACGGATACGGAACAAGTATTGATCGCGATTAGCGATGTGCCTCAAACGATTGAACGTATTTCATTTACTTTAACCATTTATGATGGGGAAGCGAAGAGACAAAATTTTTCTAGCGTGAATGATGCCTATATCCGGGTTATTGACGAAGGAACAGGACGCGAAATTTTGCGGTATGATCTTGGAAAAAATTTCTCTATTGAGACTGCGATAGTCGTAGGAGATTTATATAGATATAATGGCGAATGGAAATTCAATGCCATTGGGTCTGGTTATTCAGGCGGTCTTGCTGCACTCTGCAATAGCTTTGGTATTGAAGTAAAGGCAGACGCTCCTGCTGAAGCGCCAACTCCAGCACCAGCACCAGTGAAAGCTCCACTTATTCCACCTAAACCTCCCGCACCAATCGTACCAGAACCAAGCAGTCCGCCAATAAGCCTCAGCAAAATTTCGCTTACCAAACGCGGTGATGTCATCAATTTACAAAAAGGTGCCGGATCACTTGGTGAGATTGTCGTTAATTTGAACTGGAATCAGAAAAAAGCCTCCACTGGTTTTTTTGGCCGTTCAAGCAGCGGTGTAGATCTAGATGTCGGATGTTTGTATGAATTAAAAAATGGTATGAAAGGTTCGGTTCAAGCGCTAGGCAACAGCTTCGGAGATTTTTCGCGAGCGCCGTACGTTTCGCTTGACGGGGATGACCGAACCGGCTCTATTACAACGGGTGAAAATCTTAGAATCAACGGTAATAAAGTTTCTGAGATTAAGAGAATTGTCATATACGCATACATCTATGAAGGAGCTACGAACTGGGCGGAGGCTGCTGGTATTGTTACCATCACACAAACAGGCGGTCCTGATATAGAGGTGCGGATGGACGAGCATAATAATCGCAAGGGTATGTGTGCGATTGCGATGATCGAGAATGTAAATGATCAAACCTTCAGCATTCAGCGGCTCGTGCAATATTTCTCAGGCCATAAAGAGCTTGACGAGGCTTATCGCTGGGGTCTCAGATGGGTACAAGGAAGCAAATAAAGAAAAATGCGGAGGTTTAAGAGATGGTCGACTTTTTTCAAAATGTAATAGCCAACTTCGGGAGCTTCTTTCACTGGGACAACTTGTCACAAGTTCTCACCAACCCGACAAACTGGGGAATAATTGCAACACTCGTTCTTTTGGAAGGCTTGTTATCGGCAGATAATGCGCTAGTACTAGCGGTTATGGTAAAGCATTTGCCGAAAGACCAGCAGAAAAAAGCGTTGTTCTACGGTATTATTGGTGCCTATATCTTCCGATTTATCGCAATCGGAGTAGGTGTCTATCTCGTACAAATTACATGGATTAAAGTAGCGGGCGGATTGTATCTGTTATGGATTGCGTTAAGCAATCTATTCCATCTGGAATTCAAGCTTGCTCGTGTCGGCAACATTCCATTAATTCCTTACATCGGCAAGAAGGGCAACGACGATGATGCAGAAGTTCAAAATAAAGGCTACGGCTTCTGGCGTACGGTACTTGCTGTTGAAATTATGGATATCGCGTTCAGTATCGACAGCGTACTAGCTGCATTCGGCGTAAGCGAAGAGGTATGGGTTCTATTCCTCGGCGGTATTCTCGGCGTTCTAATGATGCGTGGCGTCGCTCAAGTATTCCTCAAGTTGATTGACAAGTTCCCTGAGCTTGAGAAAGCGGCGTTTATTCTAATCATCGTTATCGCAGCAAAAATGATTGGCGGAGCGTATGGCTTGCATGTGCCGCACGCTTTGTTCTTCGGTTTAATTATAGCTGTATTTGGCGGTACCCTTCTTTACAGCGCAGCACGTAAGAAAAGAGAATCAAAAGCGGTTTAGATTCGATAATACTCTGTTTATGAAAAATATCCCTCAATGGATCGCGAGGGATATTTTTTCACTCTCAGATTGCTTTACACAACTTTTAGGAGGGATCACTTTGAGGTATTTTAACTATCTTACCAATGAAGAAGAGCAAAATTTCTTTTACTCCCTTCCAACTCAGTTCAATAATTATGCTGACAAAGAAGTTATTGCTCACGCGATTGGTGCAGCGCTCTACATGCCTGCCACCAAGGATAACATAGCAGATGATTTGGTAACCGGAAAACACGAAGGACTCGTGTCTATGGTGATAGACCTTGAAGATGCAGTAGGTGATAATCAAATCGAATTTGCCGAAGAGACGTTGAAGGCAACGTTGATTAAGATTGGCCGTTACATTTCGATTGGTTTGCTCCATGCCGACGATATTCCGCTTATGTTTATAAGAGTGCGCTCTGTTGAACAGCTTAAACGACTGCTCTCGTTTTTCGGTGAAGAGATTGAATATATTACAGGAATCGTGTTTCCAAAGTTCAATGTGGAGACTGGCGGTGAGTATTTAAAGCTGCTGCATGAATACAACACAAACAAACGATCAACAAGCTCTACGCTATACGGCATGCCTATTTTGGAAAGCTCTGACGTCATTTATCGCGAGAAAAGAATGGAAACGCTAATGGGCATTTCCCAGTTGCTGAATGAATATAAGGCCTATGTGCTGAATGTTCGGATTGGAGCAACAGATTTTTCGAGTTTATTTGGGCTTCGAAGAAGTCCGGATCATACGATCTACGACATCGGCGTCATTCGTGATTGTATTGCGGATATCGTAAATGTGTTTGGACGGATGGATAATCATTATGTGATCTCCGGCCCCGTATGGGAATATTTTAAAAGCGATCGCGTATTTAAGCCCCAGCTCAGGCAAACGCCTTTTGAGGAAAGCATGGGAAGACACGGACGGATTTTGCGTATGGATTATATTAATAAGTATGTGGACGGGCTTATTCGCGAGGTCGCTATGGATAAGGAAAACGGGATAATCGGCAAAACCATTATCCATCCTACCCATATTAAGCCTGTACAGTCGATGCTTGTGGTGACGCATGAGGAGTATATGGATGCCCTGCACATTATGGAAAATGAACAAGGCGATTTGGGTGTGATGAAGAGCCGTTATTCGAACAAAATGAATGAGTTCAAGCCGCATATGACATGGGCCAAACGAATATTGTTCAGATCAGACATTTATGGGGTGCTAAATGAAAACCAAAACTTCACCTGCTTGCTCGCAGAAGAACGAGAATCAGCAATCGTTTAATATTATCGGAGATTTAGAGATTGCCATTGAGGTTACGAGTAATTCATTTCATATACCGCTTGAGCAGCTTTTTCAAATGGCAGCCCGAATTAATAAAAAACGCAGTTTTTTATTCGTAAGCAAGGTGCTTGGCAAGCATATTCCTGTTCGCCCGCATGTGTCCTTATTATCGGGTGCGGCACTGGGGCTTTTATATCAGCAGTTTAAAGGTGAGAAGCTTCCTATCCAGATGGAGCAGCTGCTGCATGCCTTTGAATCTCCTGAGACAGCAGGTGAGATCTATGAACAGATGAAGCAAAATAAAATGATTATAGATGAAAAAACGCTGTTTATCGGTTTTGCGGAAACGGCAACAGCGCTTGGACACAGCATGTTCGATATGTTCGAGGGTAATGCGTCTTTCTTGCACACCACGCGGGAAAAAATCGACTATATGACGTCCTGCATCGATTTTGAGGAAGAGCATTCCCATGCGACTACACATCGCTGCTATGCTGACAATCCAGCTGTATTCGAGAATGCAGAAACGATTGTGCTGGTCGATGATGAGATGACGACCGGGAAAACGGCCATCAATATAATTCACGACTTGAATGCAAGGTATGGGAAGAAAAAATATATTGTTGCTAGTTTGCTTGATTGGCGTTCAAACGAGGATATGGAACGTTTTGATGAGCTGGAGCAAGAGCTTGGCATATCGGTAAACTGCCTATCGCTTGTTACGGGGCGGATATCTGTTAAGGGTACCCCAATTCAAAATGCTGACAAAGCAGCAGAGTTGCAAACAAATGAGTCGGAGCCTGCCATTAATGTTCTCTATGTGAACAATCGGTTTGCTAGCCTTCCCTCTTTGAATCGAGAAGTTTCCTACCTGAAGCATACTGGCCGCTTCGGATTAACGGCTGAAGAAAGCCTGGTGCTTGACGCAGAAGTAGGACAGGCGGCGGCGTTCATCCGAGAACATAGAACGGGCAGCAAGGTGCTTTGCATGGGAACCGGTGAATTTATGTTCATTCCTATGCGCGTAGCAGCAGAACTAGGCGATGATGTATGGTATCAATCGAGTACAAGAAGCCCCATTCATCCGGATTCCAGTTCACAATATGCGGTGAATACAGCTTATCCCTTTATTTCCCCTGAACATGCTGACGTCATGAATTTTATGTACAACATACCAAATGGCTATTATGATGAGATGTTTTTGTTTATGGAGCGCGAGGTTGCAGGAGCGCAAATGGAGGAGCTTAATAAGGTGCTTCTCTCCTTAGGAATCCAGCGTGTTCATATCGTTTATTTCAGTCGGAAAAGGCTTGCCGATCCGGCTCCTATCGGGAGCTATAAGCAGGAGGATGTTACTTTTTTGCTAAAAGACCTTAGCGATATTTCGTTAGAGCAGCGAACGGAGGACAGGGAAGCGGCCATGCAAACAGGCGGCCACTATTCGGAAAGCTTGCCGATTGAATATCAGCCTACTGATGAGTATATACAATTATTTCAAAACACACTCAGTGATTCGGCCATTCGAATCGCAAGAGCGGTTGGAACGGTTTCCGAGCGAATCATTCAAAAAAATGGATTTGATGTTGTGCTTGCATCCTTAGCGCGAGGCGGTACGCCAATTGGCGTATTAATTAAGCGATATATCAAGCATATGTATGGTATTGAGGTTCCGCATTATAGCCTTTCAATTATTAGAGGCAAAGGCATTGATGAGAATGCACTGCTGTATATCAATCAGAACCATCCGCATAAACGCGTGCAATTTGTAGATGGCTGGACGGGCAAAGGTGCAATTGCCAAAGTGCTCATAGCAGCTTGCAGCCAGATGAAGCAAAAATACGGCATTGAATTGAACGATGAGCTTGCGGTGCTCGCAGACCCCGGCTATTGTGCAAGTACGTTCGGGACAAGAGAGGATTTCCTCATCCCAAGCGCTTGCCTTAATTCAACGGTGTCAGGTTTAGTCAGCCGGACTGTATTGCGCAGCGATCTTATTGGCGCCGATGATTTCCATGGTGCAAAGTATTATAAGGAGTGGGAGAGCTCTGATCTGTCTCAATTATTTGTGGACACGATTTCTGCTTATTTTGATCAGACAGCTGATGACTCCAAAGCGGAAGCTCTTCAAATGGAAGCAAATCCTGCGGAAAATGAAATGACTTGGCAAGGGATGCAGGATATTGCTCGTATCCAAACTGATTTTGCAATCACTGATATTAATTTCATCAAGCCTGGCGTAGGTGAAACGACTCGTGTTCTTCTGCGCAGAGTCCCTTGGAAAATACTCGTTGATCGTCTTGATAATCCTAACTTGAAGCATATCCTGCTGCTGGCTAAGGATCGTGGTGTACCTGTGGAGGAATATCCAAACATGACCTATTCCTGCTGCGGTATTATTAAGGCTTTGAAGGGGGAGACGGAATGATCTTTGCGAGCGATTTGGACCAAACTTTAATTTATTCCGTAAGATCCAAGGGCGAGATAGAGCTTGAAGAAATGGTACCCGTTGAGCGTTATGAGGAAAGATATATTTCTTATATGACCAAGCCGGCGATTCAGAAGCTGCAAGAGCTTGTCAGCATTATGCGATTTGTTCCTGTGACGACGCGAATTCCGGAGCAATACAACCGTATCTTCGCGATAAGAGAACAGTTCCGTCCTGAATATGTGATCGTCAGCAACGGCGGTACCGTTCTCCGTAACGGAGAAATTGATCAGGAGTGGCATAGCTTCGTTCGTGAAGCTGTGAGAGAGCATTGTGCTGAGCATACGGAAATTGCGAGCCTGTTTGCGGAAATTGCTTCTACCCACTGGGTGAAGTCGACTGATCTTTGTGATGAGCTATTTTATTCCATTAAAGTAGAGAGAGATCAGCTGCCGCATGAAACGTTGGAGGAGCTGAAGCCGAAGCTTGCTTCGCGTGGCTGGAGCTACTCACTTCAAGGCCGTAAAATATATTTGGTTCCCGAGAGGGTAAGCAAGGGGGCGGCCATTCAGTATGTGAAAGAGAAGCTCGCTTCAAATTTCGTATATGCAGCCGGCGACAGCCTGCTCGATGAGAGTCTGCTGCTGGCAGCTGATTATGCCATATCGCCTGTACATGGTGAATTAGGACGATCCTATTCGGCACATCCGCATATTCAATTTACACAAGCAAGAGGCGCGCTTGCCTCGGAAGAACTGCTAGACTCCATCTTAGAGCATGCACGAAGATTATAAATGCAATCGCAAAAATATATCTAATCAGATGGAAGAAGGTTTTTATACATGACACGAGTTTATATGAATCGTTGGTTTTCGGTAGCTTATCATTATATTAATATGATTCGCAATAATCCAGACGGCGAGTCGTTTGAGTTTTTTGGCACGCACCCGGATATTAATCATATGTCCTTGCTTGCATCCGATCATATCGGAACAGAGCCTGCTGTTTTTGGACGCGAATACGTAGATTTTTGTGTAGATTTCTGCAAAAGAAACCAAATCGATATTTTCATTCCTCGTTTGCATATGGAGGAAATATCAAGATATGTTCATTTATTTGATGAGATCGGCACGAAGGTTATGGTATGCCGTGATATCGAATTGCTGGACTCCATGATTGAGAAGGATAAATTTTATGAAGCGCTGCAAGGAAAAGATCTCGTGACCATTCCAGACTACCGTGTTGTAAATACAGCAGAACAGTTCAAGCAAGCTTATGAGGAGCTCACAGCTGCTGGCCATAAGGTGTGCTTTAAGCCAACGAAGTCAGAAGGCGGCATGGGTTTCCGGATTATTGATAATGAACGGGATCCGCTGCGTGACCTGTATGGCTATGTAACCCTTTCTACAACGTTTGAGCAAGCTTATGAAACGTTGTCATTAACGGAGCATTTTGACACGCTGATGGTGATGGAGCTGCTCGACGGTACGGAGTATAGTATCGATTGTGTGGCATCTGCTGAGGGTGAACTCATTACAGCTATTCCTCGCCGCAAATCAACGGGCAGGACTTATCTATTGGAGGATACGCCGGAGCTGCTGGCGATTGCAGATCGGATTGCGACAAGCCTTCGCATTCCTTATGCCTTTAATATTCAGGTGCGTTACAACAATGGCATACCGAAATTGCTGGAGATCAACCCGCGGATGTCTGGGGGCCTTTATATTACCTGCTTGTCTGGCGTAAATATGCCTTATTTGGCCGTTCAAGCGCTGCAAGGAAAAACGATTGATCCGCCTGATCCGAAGTTCGGCATACAAGCGGGTTATGTAGAGCAGCCTTTGATCATGGAAATGAACAGAGTAGAATAACCGAAGAAAGGGGCGAGAGCCCCTTTTTTTTCATATTGTGCTCATTAATTTGGCACAACATCCTTTTTTTATTTTTTAAAATTGACTTCTATGTACCAATAACGAGATAATTGTAGGAAGAAGACGAGCATAAAGATTAGGTTCAGAAAGCTCATATGGAGGTGCAGCAATGAATGCATTGAAAAAAAACGCAGCCATCGCGATTGGCGTTTATGCAGTCGCATTAGTTGTTAATGGGATTACCTCCCCATATATAGCTATGGCGGTTCCCGTGTTCGGTTTGTTAATCGCATTATCATGGAAGCAGCGTCCAAGGAAAGAAATTAATCAGCCAACACGCGAGCCAGAGCTGCAGCAAAATACGCAAAACCCGCCCATACAACAACCAAGTGCAGCTTCAACTGCTCAAGCATCATTGGCCTCAAAGCCAGCTCCTGCAGCTGTTATTCCGCCGCAGGTTCTAGATCCGGAGCTTGCTTCTGCATTAGAATACATCGGAATCATTGAAGATATGATTTTACTCGAAGGCGAGAAAAATAATTTAGACGATGAAATTGTTCAGAAGACGCTTGCATTGCTGTCGCGGCTAAACCGATTAATTCCGGATTTAATGGCGTTAGGAGACTCAAGCATTAATCACAACATTTTGCGATTGGTGCGAAAGGATTTAAATTCGACCATTAATCCATTTCTTCGGCTCAGCGGCGAAGCGAAACGCCAGAATAGGCGGCTTTTGCTTGATGGCATTAAGGATGTAGATTCCAAGCTTACTTTTTATACGAAGACGCTTGAGCAAAAGGATCTTATGGAGCTTCATACAAAGGCTGAATTAATTCAGCAGCGTTATCGACTTACTGACTAATGAAGGGGGAAATGAACAATGGCGCAACAACTCGTACAATTAAAAAATGAAGATATTCAAAAGCTGGAGCAAGAAGTGCAAAGCACGATGCAGAAGGTAGCGACAACCGATGCTATGCATCTGGATACACTAATGGATGAGATTACGAAAAAAGGCCAGAAGACGCTTGAGCGTTCAAGCCAGACGCTTACGATGCTCGAGAGACCGCTGTCGGATCTCATGTCAGGCAAACGGTCTGAGGTAGCAAACAACATGCTTAAGCTTCGCAGCGAGGTTGAGGATTTGAGCAAAAGCAAGCAGCTCTCGCTCGTGCAGAAGCTGCTTCGGAAAGCACCGATGAAGGCTTATATTTATAAATATCAATCTGCAAAGTCTAACGTGCAGGTGATCGTCAAATCGCTCAGAGATGGCCGCGACAACTTGGAAGAGAACGTCATTCACATGAGAAACTTGAAGCGCAGCAGTCTAGACAATGTATATGACCTGCAGCTGCTTGTCGAATATGGCAATCGTCTCAAAAAAATGTTCGAAGAGGAAATTGCTAAGCCCGAGAACGAGCACCGGAAAACCTATTTGGAGCGCGGACTACGCAAGGTTGTAACGAAGCTTCAAACGTATACGGAAATGATCATGCTTTATCAGCAAGCGATTGCCGCAACGGATATTATTAATGATACAAATGATAAGCTAATGGATGCGCTGGACAGCTCGATTGATAAAACCCAGCATCTCATGTCGGTTTCAGTCTTGATTGCCAGTGCGATTGATGACCAGATGAAGGCAATAGAAGCTGTCAATTCAACGAATGAAATGTTAGGCAATCAATTTGCTGAGAACGCGCGTCTTTTGAATGAAACGAGCGAGCGAGCTAATCAAGCATTAACGAAGCCGGCTATGAGCATGGAGCTTGTGGAGCGGGCAATGTCGGATCTCTTCTCCGCGATGGACAAGTACGAGAACTCCAATCGACAAATTATACAAACGGTATCCCAGCAAACGGAAAAAATGACGCAAATTAATCAAAAGGTTGGACAACGCTTAGGCATTCAAGCGGGTTCTGGAGCTAGCCAAGCGGAGCTTCCTTCTTCAGCAGCCAAAGGATTTTTGGAGTAAATCAAAAAAGCATAATTAGCAGGACGAGCTCTCCAAGGGCTCGTTTTTTTGCGTTTTTTGAGAAGAAATGACGGATGTCCTACAAGTAATGGCTCATAAAGCATAAAGAAACAGCATAGTCTTAAAGAAAAAACGAGGTGATCATGCTATGATTGGCGAAATTGCCATAGCTGCACTCATTGTCGTCTTAATTGTTGTTGCCAGCTTTGAACGGGCGGAGGATATTTTGAAAGATTTTTAAGCATCGCTGTTTGTGTTCACCTCTGATTTGGTATAATAGGATGAATTATACTGGCTGATCGGAGGTGTTCCAATTGGAGTTTACCTATGAAATTATTTCGGAGTCGAATATTAATGTACGGTTCATCTATGGCGGCGAGTGGTTTACTTTTAATCTGTTCAATCGAGACCAGCAATGGGTCCTTCATCCTTTTGATTCCTCTTTGATTCGCAATAAAGATATGAGCAGGCTTGTCATAGCAGATTTGATCCAGCATAAGCCTTTTCAAGTGATGTTAGCCAAAGAAGGCATTCTTCTTTCCGAGCTGAATACATCCATTCCGCTTGGACAGCAGGAGGAGACAGAGGTGGAGTACGAAGCGCTTCCTCGTATAGGGCGCGGTGGTTCGGACCTAATCTTTGATGAACAGCGTTCTTCCAAGCCAGAAGAAATCAATATCGAACAGTTAATTGAAGAAAACGACCTGGAGGATCTTATTCGGCTCGAGGTACAAATGATTGAATCGCGTCAAAATCTTTATAATCAAATATTGCACCGAATGTTCATGGCTGATCTAGGTCCAACCGACCCGGAATTCCAGAAAATTCAACAAATTGTCAAAACATATGGGGAAGCGAAAACAAGGCTCCAAACGATACAATAACGGAGTCACTTCCTGTATAATAGAAGCACTGAATGGTTCTGGAGGAGATTAGGTTGGCACAGCTTTATTACAAATATGGAACAATGAACAGCGGTAAATCTTTCGAAATCATTAAAGTGGCTCACAATTATGAAGAGCAAGGCAAGCAGGTTCTTATTTATTCACCATCGGTAAGTGCAAGAGGCGGTGTGGATCGTGTAGGTTCTCGTGTAGGGTTCGAGCGGGAGTCCATTCCGGTTCAAGAGGATACGAACCTTTTTGAAAGTGTGAAAAGCTTCGTTGCAGGAGCTGCACCATCCAAAATTTATTGCGTACTCGTGGATGAGGCGCAGTTTTTGAAGAAACATCATATTTTGGAGCTTACACAAGTCGTTGATGAGCTTAACATCCCTGTTATGGCATTTGGGCTCAAAAACGATTTTCAAAATCAATTATTTGAGGGCAGCTATAACTTGCTCGTGCAGGCGGATAAAATTGAAGAGATTAAAACCATTTGCTGGTTCTGTGATCGGAAAGCAACAATGGTTATACGCTATAATGACGGACAGCCGATGAATGCAGGTGCGCAAATCCAGATTGGCGGCAACGAGGATTATAAGCCTGTATGCAGACGCTGCTATAATGAAGCTTTTCGCAATGCGTAAGCAGAGGTAATAACAATACAAAAGAACCTCCAGATCCACTGTTGCAGTGGCTTTGGAGGTTCTTTTGTTTGGTTTGCTATTAAAGACTGAATTCACTTGGATTAAGTCCAAGGGTATTGCAAATGTCACGCACAGCAGCTTGTTCCTTCATATCGAAATCGCCGTCTGCTGCTCCGATTGCGCTGCACACACCAACGATTACACGAGCGACGTCTGGTTTGCTGCGGAATTTGGCAATCGCTTTAAGCGCCTCTTGCTTGCCAATCATCGCGTCAAACTCCATATTGCCTACAAAGTGATTGAAACGGTTAATCACATCACTCATATCAAAAACTTTTAATTCTTCGCTGCGGCCTATGTAGCCGGCCATTTTTTGTTTTTCATTGGAGTCGACGGAACCGTCTGCTGCTGCTACAATCGCACAGCCAGCTACTACCGCATCTAGGAAATCTTTATTTTTAAATTTTTTGACCTGATCGGTTAGTCCTTGCTTACTTGTTTGCAGCCATGATTTGAAAGAGCTCATTTAGCTCAGCCTCCTAGGGTGAATTTAAATCTTATTATTCTATTGTAGATTTAATTGGGGTCATTTAGCAAATTTTGCGGTAAATTGTCTGTTTATGCTGTTAGATTAGATCGTTGAATGAGAAGGAAATAGGATGAACTATAGAATGAGAGACAATGTATTTTTGAAATCGATTACATTATACAAAAAACAACGCACATCATCTTAAAAATGACTCATATTATGAAATCGTTTTCAATTTTATACTTGTAAGTAATCTCGTCTACAGCTGTCCATTACAATTAAGAAGGGATATGCCGTGAGACGACAATCATAGTTATGGGGAGGGTTTGGTTTGAAAAGAAAAATGTCGATGATGACGGCGATGCTGCTTGTCATATCGCTAATGACGAGCTTGCTTTCAGTAGGAGCAGCGCCTTTGGCGCAGTCAAATGGGGGATTGCCGACGTACTTGGACCCATCAAAAAGCGTGGATGCAAGGGCGGCGGATCTGCTTGCCCGGATGACACTAGAAGAGCGCGCAGGACAAATGATACAGCCAGAGAAGTCGAATATTACACCTGAGGAAGTAAGGCAATATTTTATCGGCTCGGTGCTTAGCGGCGGCGGTTCGTTCCCAAGCGGCAAGCAGCAGGACAGCACGCGTGAAAATTGGCAGACGCTTATAGACGGCTATCAGGACGGCGCGCTTTCTACGCGTCTTGGGATTCCGCTGCTGTATGGCGTAGACGGAGTACACGGACATAACAATGTGAAGGGAGCAACCTTGTTCCCGCATAATATCGGTTTGGGTGCAGCGAATAATGCTGAGCTGGTGAAACAAATCGGCGCCGCGACAGCAAAGGAAATACGCGCAACCGGAGCAAATTGGGATTTTGCGCCGACGATTGCAGCCCCGCAGGATATTCGGTGGGGCCGAACCTATGAAGGATACAGCGGCAATCAAGCGATATCCAAGGTGCTTGGTGCAGCATACATTCAAGGGCTGCAAGGAGAAACAGCTGCGGAGCGCAGTCAGACGAAACATGTCGTTGGCGCTGCGAAGCATTTTTTAGGTGAAGGCTATACGGATAACGGCGTTAACCAAGGGAATATAACGAAGTACACAGAGGATCAGCTCATTGCAAGTGATTTAGAGATGTACAAAGCTGCCGTTGATGCAGGTGTACAAACGGTAATGGCATCTTACCACAGCATTCAAGGCCTTAAGATGCATGCGAATAAGCGGCTTCTTACGGATGTGCTGAAGGGTGAGCTTGGATTTAAAGGTTTTGTTATTTCGGATTATAATGCGATTCAGCAAATCACGCGTGATCAAGACGGCAAAGCAGTCAGCGGCTTGAAAGATCAGCTGAAAGCATCCGTTAATGCAGGCGTAGATATGTTCATGCTGACGGGTGACTGGAGAGCCAGCCTTGAGCATTTAATTAGTCTTGTTAAGGATGGCAGTATTACGGAAGAGCGTATCAATGATGCAGTTCTTCGTATTTTGAAGGTGAAAATTTCATCTGGCCTATTTGAGAATCCAAAGACAGATACGGATTTGGCAGGCTACTTCGGTGCATCTGAGCATCGTGCGCTTGCGCGTCAAGCTGCGGCGGAGTCGCTCGTTCTTCTGAAGAACGATGAGGTGAACGGTTCACCGATTATGTCTCAGCTGAAGGATATGGACAAAATCTTCGTAGCAGGTAAAAATGCGAACGATATCGGCAACCAATCTGGCGGCTGGTCGATTACTTGGCAGGGAGCATCCGGGGCGATTACGACCGGAACGACAATTTATGAAGGGCTCAAAGAGGTTGCAGGAGCCGCGAAGACGGTAACGTACAACAAGCATGGCCGCGGCGCTGCTGGCTATGACGTAGCTATTGCTGTTGTAGGCGAAACGCCTTATGCAGAAACGAATGGAGATCGTACGAGCCTGAATCTCGACGAAGAGGATCTGGCAACGATTGCAAATATTCGTGCAGCTGATCCGAACATTCCACTCGTTGTTGTTCTTGTATCCGGACGCCCGCTTACGATAGCGGATCAACTGGGTGACTGGGATGCGCTTGTCGCAGCATGGCTTCCAGGTACGGAAGGTCAAGGCGTGGCTGATGTACTAATTGGGGGCAAACCGTTTAAAGGGAAAAACCCGATCAAATGGCCATTTTATGTAACGAATAATTATCCAATTATGACCGAATCCAGTCCGAATTTGCTGTTTCCTATCGGATACGGCTTGACGAGCGGGCAGGCTACGCCTGATCTGCCGAGCAAGCCTGTAGAACCAGAGAAGCCTTCACTGCCTATCCCGGGCAAGGTCGAGGCGGAAGCGTTCGATGCGAAGAGCAGCGGATTAAATACAGAGGACGCGCAGGACATTGGCGGCGGCAAAAATATTGGCTGGACGTCCGGCGGCGCATGGCTGGATTATAGGGTGAAAGTGAGTGAACCCGGTACCTATAAAGCCGATTTCCGCTATGCTGGCAACGGCGGCGCAACTGGGATTAAGATTAAGAGCGAAGGGGGAGCGACGCTTGGCACATTGAGCGTAGGCTCCACTGGAGGCTGGCAAAGCTGGCAAACGGCCAGCGTCGAGAATATCRTGCTAAGCCAAGCAGGCATTCAAAAGCTGAGGCTTGAGTTTATTGCCGGAGACATTAATTTTAACTGGGTAGAGTTTACGCGCACAGGCGATGTTCCAGCTGGCGGCGGCGGTGGCGGCACTGATCCAGGTAATGGAGGCGGCGAACAGCCAGCACTGATTAGCGGAGCTGTTGAGGCATGGATCTCCAGTGAACGTGATGCGGGTGACCGCAAATGGTATTATGCGGATCGTTATCAAGCTGGCGATAAGAAGCTGGAGCAGCAGACGAATTTAGATATTACCCTTCCAGATAACAGCAAAGCGACAACGATTACGATAAATCCGGATAAAAAGTATCAAACGATGCTGGGAATTGGTTCGTCCATGGAAGAAGCGACGATTCATAATCTTGTGAAAATGTCTCCGGAGAAGCAGACAGAGCTGCTTCGCCAATTAATCGACAAGGATAACGGCATCGGCATGAGCTTGATTCGCCTAACGATCGGAACCTCCGATTTTACAGCGCAAAAGTTTTATTCGTACGATGATTTGCCTGCCGGTGAAACGGACGTTGAGCTTAAGAAATTTTCCATTCAGAAGGATATTGATTTTGGCATCATTCCAACCGTCAAAAAGATACAAGCGATTAATCCCGATGTTCAGTTTTTTGCATCGCCTTGGAGCCCTCCAGGCTGGATGAAAACAACGGGCAGCATGGTTAGAGGCCAAGTGAAGGAAGAATACCTTCCTGTGCTTGCAGATTATTATGTGAAATTTTTAGAGGCTTACGCAGAGCATGGCATCTACTTTGAAGGCATGACGCTGCAAAATGAGCCGCTGCTCGAAATTGATTATCCAAGTACAGCGATGTCATGGCAGCAAGCGTCACGTCTAGCCAAGCTGCTGCGGGCGAAGCTAGATCAGAATAGCAATGCAAAAATCAAAAGTGTAAAGCTATGGATGTTCGACCACAATCCTGGCGATACGATGGCTTATCCAGCACAAATTCTGGGCAATTCCGTAGAAGGGGCTTACGATGCCATAGAAGGGACGGCGTTCCACGATTATGGCGGCGAGCTGTCCATGATGACGGAGCTTCAAAAGCTGTTCCCGCAGAAAAGCGTGTATTTGACGGAGCGTGCGGTATGGGGCACTACGGGTGCTGACCGAATCGCACAATATTTCCGCAACTATGCCAAAAGCTATAACAGCTGGGTTACGATGCTGGACAGCGATATTTCATCCCATCAATGGGTAGGCATTCCTGATCCGACCCCAGTCGTACAGGATTCCTCGAATCCAGATCACTACTGGCTGCTGCCGGAGTATTATTTGATGGGGCAGTTTACGAAATTCGTGAAGCCTGGTTATGTGCGAATCGATAGCAATTACGGCTCGGCTGCGACAGTAACCAACGTTGCGTTTGCAAGCCCAGACGGCAAAGAAATTGTAACGGTTGTCATCAACCAAACGAGTGACCCGCAGCCATTTAAAATTATAGTTGATGGACTTCAAATTGAAGCGGTCATTCCAGCCAAATCAGCAGCAACCTATCGCTGGAATCGTACGCAAATAACAAACGTTCCAGCAACGATTGACGCTACGCGCTTTGCTTCAGCAGAAGGCGAGTTCCAGGTTAATCCGAACGGATACTTAGGTTCTTTTGCACCAAATGGAACAGCGTCGTTCGATTATGTTGTAAATGTAGCAGAAGCAGGCGAGTATGAACTCGATCTGGCGATTGCAGGTTTCCAAACGGATGGTCTAGTTGGCTTTGAACTGGATGGCCAGCCGCTTGTGTCACTGCCGATCAATCAGACGACGTACCAATGGGAGTACTTCGCTAATCGCCGCGAGCGCGTTATGCTTCCAGAGGGTGCGCATAAATTAACGATGAAAGTGAGTAAAAACGACTTCAATGTTAGAAGTATTGCGTTCACGAAGGCGGATAAGGCAGCTATTTCACTTCCTGCATCTATAGAGGCGAGTAAATTCACATCTGCCTATAATGTACTCGTAAACGGCTCAGTGGTCAGCTATGCCGATCCGAATGATTGGATGGAATATAAGGTGCAGGTTCCGGCGGATGGAAACTACGGTATAACGTATCAATATTCCACGACCTATGACGGAGCGAAAGCTGAGCTTTCACTAGGAGGAAATGTACTGAAAACGACTGAGCTTCCAAACAGCGAGAGCTGGGATGCTTGGGCAATGGCTTCAGATACAGTTGCTCTGACTGAAGGTGTTCATACGCTAAGAGTTCGAATCGTTGATCAAGGCTTCAACTTGAATGCCATTGCGGTTGGGCCTGCTATTATCGCAGATGCCTCAGCCGTAACAGAAGGTGCAGAGGCTGGAAGCCATATTTTTGTCCGGCTGCTTAACGACACGTATAAAGAGGAGCTGACTTCCTCCAATTGGTCCATCGAAGGGTATGCGGGAACGGTTGTAGACAGCGTTTATCGTGTTGATGACCATATGGCTAAGCTTACCTTAGGAGGAGGGGCGACTAGAGACTATGACTCTGATCGTACCGCTACGGTAACAGCCAGCACATATGAAGCTGCTTCTGGAAGCACAGGTAAGACGATGAGCTCTAAAGTTATCATTAAGGCTATTGATGATGCGGAGTCGTTATCCTTGTCAGAGAGACAGATTGCTTATGGCGTAAATAACAAGGAGCTAATCGTTACCCTTGCTGGCGGTACATTCGTGCAGAGTCAGCTTGGAGCGATAACCGTATCGGGAGCGGCGACCACGCAAGGAGGCGTATCACTGCGCTCGGCGGAGCTTCTCAGCCCTAATCGAGTGAAGCTTACGCTGAACTGGAGCGGAACCGTTTACTATAATGAATTGGAATTGCAGGTTAACGTTCCACTGCAAGCCTACGATGATTCAACAGGAGGTACGGCGTTAAACGCTATGGCAGTGCTGCTTGGAACCGAAAATGTGAAGGAGCCAGTAAATCTTTTGTCCCTTGATTCCTTGGATCAGTTCAATCGATTAAAAGGATTCGCAGTGTCTGGAACAGGAAGCGCGAGCAGGCTAACCCAAATTGATGCGGGCGATTATGCCGATTATTTGGTGCACGTGCCAGCAACTGGTTCCTATGTTGCAACCTTTAAGGCTACATCTGGCGGCCAAGCTGTGAATGGCATCGTGCTGGAGGCGCAAGACGGCGCTGTTCGGAAAACGATTAACGTACCAAACCTTTACAACCAGGTCGTTGAAATGCGAATCGTCATTGATCTCGTTGAAGGTGACCAAAAGCTTCGTATTCTGGCTGGAGCATCCGGCTACGAGCTTAGAGGCATTAAATTTGAGCCGTATGTTGTACAGGTAATGGATCAGAGCGGCGTTATGAAAATTGAAGCGGAAAGCTACACCCATGCGGATGCGGCTGCTGTTCAAAGCAATATGGACGGACAAACGCTGTTATTCAAAAACGTAGGCTTTATCGCGGCAGCAGGCTCGCTTTATTTTGACGTAAATATCGCAAAATCGAGCTTCTACAAAGTGACCTACCGTTATGCAACGCCGCAAGCTGGCGTGAGTGGAACGTTGTCCGTGAATGGGCAAAAGTTGTCTACTACGCCGCTAGGAGCAAGTGGCGGATGGGATAAATATGCGGAGGCTTCTGGCATTGTAGAGCTTGCAGAAGGCGTACAAACGATTCAATTTACTAGCAATAATGATGGGGCAAACCTGGATTGGATCACGCTTGAGCAGACTGAAGCGGTTACGCAAATTACAGGTGCCACAGCGCTTCCGACTGCTTCGTTGAAAGCTGGAGCCTACAAAGGAACCAAAACGGTTGCTTTAACGACTGCTACAGAAGGGGCTGCCATTTACTATACAACAGATGGATCGCTGCCTAGCAGTACAAACGGGCAATTGTACAAAGGAGAGCTTAAGCTCTCGGAGCTGACAGTGCTCCGCACGATTGCGATTAAAGCAGGAATGAAGGACAGCTTTGTTGCACCATTTACGTATATCATTACGCCAGGGGAAGAGCCAACACCAACACCAACGCCGACGACACCAACGGAGCCAACACCAACACCGACGTCACCGACGGGGCCAGCTGTAACGCCAGCTCCTACGACGCCTCCGAGTGGGAAGGGCACAATACCGGCACCAACTCCGGTCATGGACACGGCTAGCGGACTTGGTAAAACTGCGATAAGCCAAAAGCTTATCGACGAAGCTTTGAAAGCAGTAGAAGGAAATAATGGTACCGTTCAAACCATTACAATTAAAGTACCGAGTGTAAATGGAGCTAAAGGCTACGAGGTGCAATTGCCTAAAGGGACTATTAGCGAGGCTAAGCTGTCGGTACAGTATGAAATTCAGACAGGTACGGGTACGATTGTTGTACCAAGCCATATGTTGAAATCACTGCCTTCGGATGCGAAAAACGTGTCCATTGTGATTGCGAACATCGATAAAACAAAGCTTAGAGAAGAAGTGAGAGCAGCCATCGGCAGCCGTCCTGCGGTTGAGCTGAATCTCTACGTTGACGGCGTTAAAGTGGAATGGAGCAATCCAGAAGCTGCTGTAAACGTATCGTTTAGTTATACTCCAACAGCTGATGAGCTGGCGAGCAGCGAGCAGATTACAGTGTGGTATTTCGACGCAGCAGGTAAAGTGATTGCAGTGCCAAGCGGCAAGTATGACAAATCGCAAGGTGCTGTGCTTTTCACAGTAAATCATTTCAGTACGTATGGCGTAGTATTCGTAAGCAAAACGTTTGACGATCTTGGCAAATATCCTTGGGCGCAACAAGCGATTAAGGTAATGTCGGCTAAAGGCGTCATCAACGGCATATCGGATAATGCATACGCTCCAGCTCAAAATGTGAAGCGGGCAGATTTTATTACCCTGCTCGTGAAAACTTTAGGTCTTAACGCTGCGTATGATAGTCAGTTTACCGATGTCGCAAAGGGTTCTTATTATTATGATGCGGTTGCCATTGCGAAGAAGCTTGGCGTAGTAACTGGCCGTGCGGACGGTACGTTTGATCCGAATGCCTCCATTACAAGGCAAGAAATGATCGCGATGACAGCAAGAGCGTTAAATATTTCTGGCAAAAAGCTGCAAGCAGGAAGCTCGGAGCAGTTGAAATCGTTCACCGATTTGAAGCAGCTAGCAGCTTATGCTACGGACAGTGCTGCTCTTCTCGTAGCGAACGGCATTGTGAAGGGCGACGGCGCTAAGCTTAACCCGCTTGGTTATACAACCCGCGCGGAAGCAGCTGTTATTATGTATGCCATTTACAACAAGCAATAAGTTTGGGATGAGCGATGCGGCTCATTAAATGACCAGGAAGAAGCCTTCGAACTCACTGATAAAGTGGGAAAGAGGGCTTCTCTTTTTTTTGCCTATTCTATGAAAATTTTTTCAAAATAGTCGTATGCCGTTCTCTCTATTAATCTAGCGAATAGGATGAGGGTATCATACGGTAGGAGTTGATTAGGTGTCATTTTATTTTAAGCTGCGCACGTACCTAGGGAGAGATGTAGAAGTTATTCTCTCTAATGGGGATGTGGTTGCAGGTGTGCTGCTGACGGTGGGCTTCTCGTACATTGTGGTTCGAACCTTGAGTGTACCTGGATACGGTGGGACGGAAGATGTGTTGATACGTTTGCGGGTCATCGAATATGTCCGGATTTTATAGGAATGGCTGTACGGATGACGGAAGAAGGCGTGACTATGTCGAGCGATTGATCGCAGATAAGGATGTGCTGCCTCCTTTACGAAAAGGAAGAGATTTCTCCCAAGCAGGCAATCGGCGCGGGGTTCACCAGCGCTTGTCAGTGATTATACCCGTTCAAAACGAGGAACGGACAATAGGGCGTGTCATTCAAGAGGCTATATTGCTGTCGCCAGCTGAAATTATCGTAGTTGTAAATGGCTGCAATGATCGTACAGAGAGTATTGCTAGAGAGCTTGGCGCGTCGGTCATAGTTTTTCAGGAGCCGCTCGGAACGGATGTTGGCAGAGCTATTGGCGCATATGCAGCCACTGGCGATGCGCTGCTGTTTGTGGATGGTGATTTTCATATCCCTTGGAAGGAGCTTGCTCCTTTTCCTAATGCGTTGCTAAGGGAATGTGATTTGGCTATTAATAAGCTGGATCACCACCTCAGCATGCGCGTGCCTTGGAGTGCCGTGACAACGCTGAAAATAGCACTGAATATGGCAGTTGGCCGCGAGGATCTGGCGAATGCTTCACTCGTGCATGTTCCATTTGCGCTGAATAGGCGGGCGCTTGATGTCATTCAATGGTCCATTTTATTATGTCCGCCGAAAGCTTATGCGCTGGGACTGCTCGGGGGGTTAACCGTCAAACCCGTTCACTGCGTAGAAGTTGATCGCTTAAACCGTTATCGTCCGAGCAAACACAGCAATGCCGGAGGAGACCATTCCATTGCAACGATGCAAATAATAGGGGATCATTTTGAGGCTTTGCATGCCATTTACAGGAGAGAGGGCAAGAAAGGAGAGATAGGATGCAGCGGGAATTTGGAAAAGTAAGTATCGTTATTGCAAATTATAATCGTGCAGCATATCTCATTGAATGTTTGGACAGCTTGATGAGTCAAACGTATTTGAATAAAGAAATCATCATTGTAGATGACGCATCGACCGATAGGTCGCTGGATGTTATCGAGGCTTGGTGCGAAGCAAACGGAGTAGCGGGTACAGAATCTATAGTACTCGTTAGACTTCCTAGAAATATTGGTTTTTCTGGAGCCGTTACGACGGGTTTCTTCCACGCTCGCGGACAATATATCGCGGTACAAGATGCGGACGATTTCTCTCATCCGCAGCGTTTAGAGAAACAAGTAGCGTATCTCCAAAGCCATGCAGAGGCTGCACTGGTAGGAACGAGCTATGCTAGCTTTGATGAGGCCGAGAAGAGGCAGTATGTTCAGGAAAAATGGCTGCGTTTCGGTGACGATATTCTTAATGTTTACCGCAGCGGCGGTCACTGTGTTTGCCATGGTACGATCATGTTTCGCGGCGATGCTTTTGACCAGATTGGCGGATTGAGCCGCCGAATTGTCGGGGCGGAGGATTATGAGTTCATCGTTAAATTTTTGAATAACAAAGCTCGTATTGAAAATATTCCTGAAATTCTTTATTACTATCGTCTGCATGCGAGCCAACGATCATTGGCTTTTTATGCGAAAAAGGAGTGAGGTGAAATGGCAGGCTCGCCGTTATCCGTCTTAATGGCTCTGGACAGTGTGGATGCCGGCGGTACGGAAACACATGTATTAAGTCTAGCAAAAGCACTAATAAAAATAGGTCAAAGAGTGAGTATAGTTGCCGCGGACGGCCCTATGCGGTTTCGGTTTGAGGATGCCGGGTGCCATGTATATTTGTTTGAATTCCAGCCAGCTGGAGCGTCAGTTCAAACGGAGCGAATCGTTAGGCTGCAGGAAATTATGCGAAGCGAGAAAGTGGATTGCGTTCATGTGCATCAGACTCCATCAGGTCTATTTACGGCAAAGGCAGCTAATCTATTAGGAATTCCGTCTATATTTACCGTTCATGGCACCTATTATCCGCAAACTGCTCTAAAATCGCTGCTTGTTTACTCGGAATCGGTCATCTGTGTAAGTGATCCTCTTCAAAGCTACATCACGCGGTTTGGCTTTCCGTCTATCGTTGTCCCGAATGGCATCGATCTAGCGGAGTTTTATCCATCCAGCGGCGCAAAGCTTCGCTCAGACTTAGGTATTTCTGAAGATGCAATTGTACTTATGTATGCTAGCCGCTTGGCTTGGGGAAAGGCAACAGCATGTGATGTCCTGCTGCGGGCGATGAAGGATCTTTATCGTTATGGGTGGGATAAGCTTGAGCTTGTCGTTGTCGGGGATGGCCCTAAATATAATGCAATTTCAGAACTTGCGGAATTCATTCAGGTGGAAATCGGAAGACGGTTCATTCATATGGTTGGAAAACAATCTCAAATGCGAGAGTATTACAATGCTTCAGATATCGTTGTCGGTACGGGACGCGTTGCGCTGGAGGCAATGGCTTGCGAGAAGCCAGTGCTTGCCATTGGCAACCATGGCTATTTTGGCTGGGTGGAGCCGAGCAATTATGAGCAGGCTTGGCTTAACTATTTTGGAGACCACGGTTCGTCTGCCGCTTATTCCCGTTATTTGTTTGCAAGCGAGATTGCAGATGGATGCCGCAGGCTGGAGGGGCTGCGCGCTAATGGAATAGAGGGAAGACGTTGGGTGGAACGTGAGTTTCATATCGATCAATCCATTGATCAAATTATGAGCGTGTATCGTTCAGCAATTGGAGAGATTTAATGAAGGGCGGTACGGAGTGAAAAGAATTTTGTATGTAGGCTGGTTAGGGTTTAGCAATGTTGGCGATGAGTTAATGTGGCTGTTGTTTCGCGACCTGTGCAGAGCTTATCTGCCTGAGAAAAAATATGATGTCATTCCGTCAATACCTGGGGTAGATATTCGGAACTCGGGTCCGTATGATGTTGTCGTGCTCGGCGGCGGCTCGCTGCTCATTCCAGGTTATATCGATGTTGCTTATCAAGCGGCTAGGAACCATAAAAAAGTAATGATTTGGGGCAGCGGTCATGACAGACAGGAGTTTCCTGTATTTGATGCCTCGGGGAAGGTCGCAGCCCATTTGGCCTACACCGATGAGAACCTGGCAACTAATGAGAAATTAGCTGAGCTAGTGAAGATGTCAAAGTATTGCGGCGTCCGAGGTCCATTGTCCTATCAGTTTCTCGAGGATTCTGGCGTCAGAATGGAGCAGGCGATCATAAGCGGTGACCCGGCATTTCTGCTGCCTGCACCGTCGCCACGCAAGAATGGGCAGGCTAGCAGAACGATTGGTGTGAACTGGGGAACTGCTTATAATCGAATATTCGGCGGCAATGAGGAAAAGGTAGAGCAGCAATTGGTAGAGGCGCTGCGTATATTAATATCGCAGGGCTATCGCATCAATATTTTCTCCGTTTGGGGTCCTGATAGAGAAGCTTGCAAGCGTCTATATTCGAAGCTGGGAAACCAGACGAATGTGGATCTTGATTTGGAGCTGTACCATCATGAGGATTTGATGGAGAAGCTTAAGTCCTATGCGCTGACGATCAATTTCAAATTGCATGCTAGTTACCTGTCAGCAGCGGCAGGGGTGCCGTTCGTAAGCCTTGGATATCGATTCAAATGCATAGACTTTGGCTGTTCGGTGGATCTTCAGGATTATGTGCTCTCCACCGGCGATACGGCACTTGGCGAAAGCATTCTGGACAGAGCAGCCAAAATTGAAAAAGAAACGGATATGATTCGCGAAAAGTTTTATTCGCATCAGAGCCGTTATCGCAAGCTGCTGAAAAAGCCATTTCAAGAACAACTGTTTTAAGGAAATAGCTGCAACAGCGTAAGAGGAGCTGCCCGAAGGTTTATTACCTTTCGGGGAAGCTCTTTTTTTAATAGACAAAGGATGGATATTATAGGAAGAAGGTTGACATCGAAAAATAGTTTATGATATATAAAAAGAAGGATTGGCACTCAAAGAGTTTGAGTGCTAAAATATAAGGTAGCGGTTTAATAAACGTTGAACAAGCCTTCCTGTTGCGTTACCTTTAGGCTTACTAATTATTGATGAATGGAAAGGGGATCTATCCATGTCCAAAAAACAGTTCAAAGCAGAATCGAAACGATTGCTGGAAATGATGATTAATTCCATTTATACGCAGCGCGAGATTTTTTTGAGAGAGCTGATCTCGAATGCCAGCGATGCGATCGACAAGCTATATTACAGAGCGCTAACTGATGACCAAATGGTATTTAACAAAGAGGATTATTATGTTAAAGTCGTTGCCGACAAGGCAAAACGAACATTAACGATCACCGATACAGGGATTGGCATGACGAAGGAAGAGCTGGAGAATAACCTTGGCGTTATTGCGAAGAGCGGCTCTTTTGCCTTTAAGAAGGAAAATGAGCTTAAGGATGGACATAACATTATCGGTCAATTCGGCGTAGGCTTCTACTCTGCATTTATGGTGGCGGATGTGGTTACCGTTGTGACCAAAGCTCTTGGCAGCGATGAGGCGTTCAAATGGGAATCAACTGGCGCCGACGGTTATACAATTGAGTCATGCGAGAAGGACTCCGTTGGTACGGAAATTGTACTTAATATTAAGGAAAATACCGAAGATGATCAATACGATGAGTACTTGGAAGAGTACCGTTTGAAGTCGATCATCAAAAAATATTCTGATTTTATTCGATACCCAATTAAGATGGATGTCAAAGGCCAAYGGCCTAAAGCAGATGCGGAAAACGAGTTTGAGGAATATCAAGAAGAGCAAACCGTTAACAGCATGGTGCCGATCTGGCGTAAAAATAAAAATGAGCTGACATCGGAAGATTATGATCAGTTTTATTTTGAAAAACGTTACGGCTTCGACAAACCGATCAAGCATCTTCATATTAGTGCGGATGGCGCTGTTGTGTACAATGCGATTTTGTATATTCCAGAGAGCACACCTTTCGATTATTATACGAAGGAATATGAGAAGGGGCTGGAGCTTTATTCAAATGGCGTTCTAATTATGGATAAATGCTCAGACCTGCTGCCGGATTATTTCAGCTTCGTTAAAGGTATGGTTGATTCGGAGGATCTATCGCTCAACATTTCACGTGAAATGCTGCAGCATGACCGTCAGCTGAAGCTGATTGCGAAAAACATCAACAGCAAGATCAAGAGCGCGCTGCTTGGCATATTGAAGGATGACAGAGAGAAGTATGAGTCGTTCTACAAAGCATTCGGCAGACAGCTGAAATTCGGCGTATACAACGATTACGGCGTGAACAAAGAAGTGCTTCAAGACCTGCTTATGTTCCACTCTTCGAAAGAGAAGAAGCTAGTTACACTGGACGAGTATGTGTCAAGAATGAGCGAGGATCAAAAGTACATTTATTATGCTTCCGGTGAATCGATTGAGCGGATTGATAGACTTCCGCAAACCGAGCTGGTAACGGATAAAGGCTTTGAAATTTTGTACTTCACGGACGATATTGATGAATTTGCTATCAAGATGGTTGCGAAGTATAAGGATAAGGAATTCAAGTCGGTATCAAGCGGCGATCTTGGTATTGAAGAGGACGAGAAGGACAAGGAAACGGCCGAAGAGCAGGATGCCAATAAAGAGCTTTTCGAGCAGATGAAAGAAATTCTTAACGATAAAGTAAAAAGCGTAAAAGCTTCAAAACGCCTTAAAACACACCCTGTGTGCTTATCCACAGAAGGCGAAGTAACGATTGAAATGGAAAAAATCTTGAATGCGATGCCGAACAGCCAAGACGTAAAAGCAGACAAGGTGCTCGAAATTAACGTGAACCATGAAATTTTCCAATCGTTGAAGGATGCTGCTGGGAAGGATAAAGTGAAGCTGGCTCTTTATACAAGCCTGCTTTACAACCAAGCGCTTCTCATCGAAGGTTTGCCAATTCAAGATCCAGTTGCGTTTACGAACGATATTTGCAAAGTAATGGTTTAATAGAGCAAGCGACAAGCAAGCGTAAAAAGCCCGTACGGGGTCATTCCCGTACGGGCTTTTTTTCTACGATAGAAAATTATGGATGCTGATCATAGCTACCGATAAAATTACACGAGGCGCGTGGTGTGTTTGCGGAAATATAATAAATCATGGTATTGATTATTATTCCGGATATAATAGCACTACAAGATAAGAAATAATTGAATAAGAATGCAGAAACAAATAAATAAACAAATAAATAAATAAACAATATTCATTGTATGAATAAATGTGAAGCCGCAGAGGAGGGTTTATAGATGATACGGATAAAACGCCGGCTGAACTTAATTACGCTTATTTTGCTGCTCATGTGTATTATTATTGTTCCGGTTCTTATCCAAGGTTATATGTTGGGCAAAGGAGCGGTTCAGCAAGTGGAGACACTATATGATAAATCGGTTTCGAGCAATATGGAGTCGCTCTCCATCAGTTTGGACTTTTATGTGAACCATATTGAGGATTATATTCGCACCTTGTCGCAGGATCAGGAATTACAGAGGCTGTTAAGTCGAAATAATAACGCTCCCATAAATGAACATGCGGTCAGAGACCGGCTGAAGTCGTTCACTGCTGCGTATCGGTTAAGAGTGCCCTTATACGTACAAATTATTAACGATCAAGGGGAAGTATTCAGCAATAGCGTTTTGCATGACACAGAAGTTGAACGGTTAAAGCAAGTGGTGCAGCAGTTTAATTGGCCTTCCGAGAGGATACCTTATGATAACAACATCATGTATCGCAATGTGGGCCCCAATTTTCACGACCTCTCGGAGGGGCAGAACGCATTTTATTTCACTAAAAATATTGTACATGGCAATTCGGCGTTAGGCCTCTTGAACGTAGAGGTCAACGAGAGTTTATTTCAGCGGCTGCTGCGCAAAATTCAACTGAACAGCTCAACCCTTGCATTCATAAGTCAGGAAGACGGCGAATTGCTTATTTCTAGCGAAGATGATGACGACCGCCTGAAGGAGCTATCCAGACAGGCGATATCGAAGGCGAAGGTGGACGGCGGGGGATATGAAAGCTTTTTGATTCAGTGGAACGGCCAAAGCTACTTTTGCTCCATCCAAAACATTCCCTTCTTAAGATGGTATTTAATTGCGTTAACGCCGGAAGAGCTTTTGGCAAGTCCCACTAAGCAATTGTGGAGCCATACGCTCACGGTAACCGTGTCGTCCATTCTTTTGATTTCACTTATCCTGTATATATTCACAAGAAAAGCGATGATACCCGTGCTGAATTTATCGAGGATGGTTCGGAAAATACGCTTTAATGACACTGGGCAGGGGCAGGATGTCATTGGAAATTTTCAATACAAAGGCTTGGAGGAAATCGAAATTTTATTCTCGGGCATTCAGCAAATGCTAAGCCGGATTAATGAACAGATTGAGCGAATTAAAACGGATGAACGAGAAAAGTCGAGCCTGGAGCTCAATCTCTTGCTGTCCCAGATCAAGCCTCATTTCCTGCATAATTCGATTAATTCGATCCGTTGGATGGCGGAAATGAAGGGCGAGAAGATGATTGCCCAGACCCTTGTTAATTTAAGCAGCATGCTGAACTATACACTAAGCAAATCACGAACCATATGGAGCACGGTCGGCGAGGAAATGGATTATGTCAGAAGCTATATTGCGTTTCAGGAAAAACGGATGTTCATCAAAATTGAAACGATATGGGATGTGCCGCATGAGGTGCAGGGTGCAAGAATATTGAAGCTGACGCTGCAGCCGATTGTCGAGAATGCAATCATGCATGGATTTACTAATCTTGATGGAATTACGCCACAGCTGACGATTACTTGCGCGATGGAAGGGGAGCAGGTACGGGTGGAGGTTATAGATAACGGAGTCGGAATTGAAGAAGGCTCCATTGCCGGTATGCTGATAACGGATTCCAATGAGTACGAGGATGAGGAACGAACCTCGGGGATCGGGCTTAAAAATGTGCATCGTCGCTTGCAGCTGGAGTATGGCGAGAGGTATGGCATCGAAATTCGAAGTGCAGTGGGTAAAGGGACGAACGTAACGCTTACCTTTCCCTATATCGATCATAATGGAGGAGATTCGGAATGAAAGTGATGATTATTGAAGACGATATGCTAGTTAGAATGGGGATCAAATCATTAATTCCTTGGTCTGAAATGGGGCTGGAGGTCGTCTGCGAAGCTAGAGACGGAGTTGAAGCTGTTGAGCTGTATGAGAGATTTCTGCCGGACATCGCACTTGTGGATATTCTGCTTCCCAGAATGAATGGGCTTGATTTTATTGAGAAGGTAAAGCCCTTAAATCCGGACGGGGAATTTGTTATTTTGACCTGCAATCAAGATTTCGAAACGGTTCGCAAATCGCTGCGCCTGGGCGTTCATGATTTCATCGTAAAATCAACGATGGAAATTGAAGAGCTTCAGCTTATTTTGAAGCAGCTGACAGCGAAGATGAAGGCCAAGCTGCTGGAGCATCATTTTCAGGAAGAAGGGACGCCGGAAGCGGGTTCAAGATTCGTTCGTAAAGCCAGCTTATTAAGAGATTGGCTGCACGGCTTGTATAACAGTGAAGAGACAGAAGCGTTTGCCGAGAAGCTGGGAGAGTATAAATATTTTCTGCAAAAGGGAGAATATGAGGCATGGGTTGTGGCGTTAGATCCTTCTCAGGATGAATCCAAATTAACTTCCCAAGAAATCGTTAAAATAGGCCATTCGATTGACCATATGGCTGTTGAACTTTACCGCAGCAGGCTAATTGGGTTCGTGGAAAACATAAATGATAACCGATGGCATGTATTGGTAAGCAGCACGAATAGCTCGGATATCGACCCGAAGCTGTTGATCGACTCGGTTTCGCAGTATCTGGGCCATGCTCTATCCATTGCTGTGAGTAAAAGGTTTACAGACTGGCGGGAGTGGACCGTGTATGATCGTCGTTTTGCTAGCGACCTGCTAAGCCTCAAATATTTTTGTGAAAATGACCACCTGTTTCAGGGCGAGCTGCCTGAAGCAACGCTTTCCGATGCCGTGTTTATTTGGAAAAAGGCGATAATGAACAAACTGTCCAGCTTTCAATACGAGCAGGCAGGAGATCTGCTGGCAAACCTCAAGCAGGTCGTCGGCCCGCCATATCCCAAACCAAACCTGCTGCAAAATGTACTGGAGGATATTTTATTTCAGCTGAAGCAAATTTGCGAAATGTCGGGACGGCGACCATCGGAGACTTATTTCCAAAGATCTGAGCTGCTGGACTGCGTTTCATTAACGCAAGCGGTGCATTTGTTATACAACGCTATCCATGTGCTGCAGGAACCGGCATTCAAAGAGAAGAACGGCCATGAAAGAAAGAAGTTTGTTGAAGCCACCGAAATGTTTATTCAAGAGCACAGGTTTGATGAAATTAGTTTAAATGCCATCGCAATGCATCTTAAAGTAAGCCCTGTATATCTCAGCAGAATATATAAGGAAGAGAAAGGGATTTCTTTCAGCACCGCTGTATTGACAGCCAAGGTGGAGCAGGCCGAAACGATGATCCGCAGCGGAATGACCTTAACTGAGGTTTCGGACAAGCTGGGCTACTTAAACTTAAGCTCGTTTACCCGCATGTTTAAGAAAATTAAGGGGATTGCACCCTCACATTATGCAGATGCTGAAAAGAATTAAAAGATGTTAACTGCGGCTTGAAAAATGATAAATGGTATCCTCTTCGGATATAAAGTGATAAATCAAATGGTTGGCTTAGGAGATTCATCTGCTTATGGAAAGCTTCTATACTAGGAAGCAAGACATCAACTAACGAAAGAAGGAAGGTTTCCATGAGAATGAGAAGATGGTCTGTTTTAAGTATAGCTTTAATGATGCTGGTTACAATGTCGCTTTCTGCATGTTCCAAGAATGAAAATGAAAGCGCTTCTACAGGTGGGGAAGGACAGGAGAAGGTCAATATTGTTTTCTGGAATTCAGGGTTTGCGACTATTGATGAGAATAACAAAGCGAAGAAAAAAGAAGACTTCTACATTTCTCAGGCCGTTGCAAGGTATGAGAAGGCCCATCCCAATGTGAAGATTGATGTGCAGGATGTTCCTTCCGGAGATGAGCTGTTTGCTAAATTCCAAACGGCCAGCATTGCTAAGAACGGTCCTGATTTAACGGTACTCTGGTCGGGTTCCTATATGCTTCGGTTTAAGCAATTTTTAGAGCCGATGGATAGTTACTTTTCAGGTGAAGAAAGATCCAGAATCGTTGGATGGAGCGCAACAACGGAAGACTTTACGGCTGATGGCAAAGCCTATGGCGTTCCATTTGGGACAGACGGAACTTTTCTTCTAGCGTATAACAAGAAAATTTTTGCGGATGCCGGAATCGATCCCATTGCCCAGCGCCCGAAAAATTTTCAAGAGTTTGTGGCTATGCTGGAGAAAGTGAAGACGAAGGATATTACGCCGCTTGGTTTGTTTAAAGACAGCTTCCTTCATGTACCGGACTATTGGATTGCTCAAACGGTGGATATTCCGGGTCTCGACAGCTTGGTCAAAGGCACAACCAATTTCTCCGATCCTAAGCTGGTGAATGTCATGAAGGGCTGGCGCGAGCTGTTCGAGAAAAACTTGGTCATTGCCGATGATTCCGTTCGACAACTGTTTATTCAAGAGCAGCTCGGCATGACGGTTGGAGCAAATGCGGACATCTTGAACTTCAGCAAGGAGATGGGCGACAAGGTCGGCTTTATGAAAATTCCAGACTTCAGCGAGGATGTCAAAATCCACGATGGCGGTCCTGGCGGGGTGGGCGCTGCATTTGTGGTGACGAACTACTCGGAGCACAAGAAAGAAACGGCTGATTTCGTCAAATTCCTGATGAGCAAGGAAGAGCAAATCAACAAAATTAAGTCGGGCGAAGCACGTATTACAGTCGTCAACGATGTGGATGTGAACGAGTACGTATCCGATCCGCTAGTGAAAACGATGCAGGATATGGCCAATGAACCTAGCACTATTTTCTGGCCAGACAATGTTTACCCAGCGGAGCTGACAAGCGAGATGATGTCGCTGCAATCCCTGGTTTCCAGCGGGAAAATGACGRCAGAGGAATTTATGAAAAAAATCGACCAGAAACGCGATTCGCTTCTAAAAAATAAATAGGCGGTTAAGGAGCGGCCTTCATAGGAAAGGAGGCCGCTTCAACCAAAAGGCAAGGAGGAATAGAAGGATGGGTCTCAAGCAAGAACGATGGGTAGGTTTGTTCTCCTTGCTGCCGGCTTTTCTGTTGCTAGCTGTATTCGTAGGTTATCCCATGTTCAACACTTTTTTTCATAGCTTTACGGAATGGGATGGGGTCACTTCTACGTTTGTTGGCTGGGATAATTTTAAGACGATCCTTAGTAATGGCGATTTGCCGCTTATGCTGCGTAACAACTTAATCTTTTTATTATCGGTACCGGGCATCTTGTTCATATCGCTTACGGTATCGGTTCTGCTGCATGAGGAGGTTCCGGGGTGGCGCTTGTTTCGTTCGGTGTATTACTTGCCGGCGATCCTCTCCTCGGTCGTTATCGGTTTTTTGGCAAAATCCATGTTTACGAATAAAGGGATTGTGAATACGCTTCTGGAAAATGCCGGACTTGGCGCGTTTACGACGGATTGGCTGAATACGGTGCCGACCGAATTTATGATCTTGATTTTATGTTTTTACTGGCAGACGCTAGGCCAAGGAACGCTCATTTTTTTATCGGGGCTATCTTCGATCTCCAATGAATTGTTTGATGCGGCCAAAATAGACGGAGCCAATTGGCGTCAGCGATTAATGTACATCGTCATACCGTCGTTATATCCAGCGATATTTTACTTTACGATCGTCAATGTTATTTACGTTTTTGTCGGGCTGTTTGGCCTTGTTTATTCGATCACAGGCGGCGGGCCCGGTTACGAGACAACACCAATCGATTATATGATTTATATTCAAGCTTTCCGAAGCGGAAATATGGGCTATGCGAGCGCGCTATCGGTATTCTTGTTCTTCATTGTTATGTTCATTACCTGGATTCAGTTGAAAATATCCAAGCGCTTGGAGCAATAGGAGGACATTATGAAAACAGCCTCTAGAAGAATGGTCAGATTTCTGATTTTTATTGTGCTCGCTGTCATTGCCTTTATGGCGATGTATCCGTTGTTCTACATGGCTATCAGCAGTATGAAGCCGACGATAGAATATATCAAACATCCGATGGGTCTTCCAAAAACCTGGTATTTTGATAACTTCATCGCACTCATTTATCGCTTCTCTCTTGTTCGGTTGTTTGGCAATACGCTTGTCTACGTGGGACTTAGCTTAGTTGCTTCCCTAGCCTTGTCTATTCCGGCAGCCTATGCTTTTGCCAAATTAAAATTCAAATACCGCAACGGATTTTATATTATTATGATCGCTACGATGACCATACCGGGTATTACTTTTATCATTCCAAACTATTTGTTGATGTCAAAGATCGGCTGGACCGACCATATCATATCCGTGGTGACCATCTGGTCTGTCTCGGCTATTCCGAGCACGGTCTTCTTACTCACTTCACTAATGAGAGCCATGCCCGATGAAGTGCTCGAAGCGATAAAAATAGACGGTGCCAAATATCATCAGGCGATGTTCAAAGTAATTTTGCCCATGAGCTTGCCGGGCGTGGTCACGGTTTCGATCTTCAATGCGACGAACTGGTGGAACGATTTGTTAACCCCGCTCATCTATTTGCAATCGGATGGCTTAAAGACCGTAACCGTTGCGGTGGCGACTGTGCTCAATCGGTTCAGCTCAGACTACCCGCTGTTATTGTCAGGGCTGTTGCTTGCTTCGCTGCCGCCCATTGCGATTTATATTATTTTTCAAAGCTATATTCGTAAAGGGCTGGTTATTGGAGCTGTTAAATAAACGATATCGAATGAGGATAGGAAAGGATGTCATCACATGAGTACGAAGCAAGGACGGCTCTTTTCAAAAGTAGCGATTATTACAGGAGCGGCATCAGGAATCGGTAAAGGAACGGCGCTGCTCTTTGCTGAAGAAGGCGCGAGCCTTATCCTGGTCGACATCAACGAGGAAAAATTAAACGAGGTAGCTGCCGAAATTCGCMAAATGGGCGGAAGCTGCGAGATCGTATGCGGCAGCGTGGGCCTGATGAAGACGGCTGAAGATGCGGTGGCAAGCGCGGTCTACGCTTACGGCGGGCTAGATATCGTTTTTAACAATGCGGGCATTATGCCTGTTGGCGATATTTTGGATTATGAGGAAGAAACTTGGGATGAAGTGCTGCAGGTTAACTTAAAGTCGATGTTCTTAATGTGTAAAAAGGCGATTCCCGAAATGCTCAAGAGAAATGGCGGTTCCATCATTAATACATCTTCTGTCATGGCCTCCTTAACGGAGCCTGGCTATACTGCTTATTCTGCTTCCAAAGCAGGCATTATTGGTTTAACCAAAGAGATTGCCGTCTCCTATGCCGAGAAAGGCATCCGCTGCAATTCGATTTCGCCAGGCTGGGTGGAGACCGACATGAACGTCCGTCTCGCCGAAAGCATGGGCGGAATGGATAAATTGTACCCGATCATCAAGCAGCAGCAGCCGCTCGGAAGAATGGCAACGACGCGCGAGGTCGCGTATGCAGTGTTATTTCTGGCCTCTGACGAATCGGTCGTCGTTAATGGCTCTAATCTAAGCATTGACGGAGCAGCATCGGCTGCGATTTGATAACAAGCCCTCAATCAAAATCATTCACTCTCATATGGAGGTTATACCTATGGCTAAAATTAGTATTATCGGAGCAGGCTCTGCGATGTTCTCCCTCAGCCTAATCAAGGACATCTGCTTGACGCCTTCTCTTGAAGGCAGTGTCGTCAGCTTTATGGATATAGATGAGCAGAGATTGGAAAGCGCATATTCCCTTTGCGAACGCTACGCCAAAGAAGCTAATATCCATCTGGTGCTGGAGAAGACGACGGATCGTAGAGAATCGCTACGCGGTGCTGACTTCGTCGTGCTTGCTGCGCTGGTCGGAGGCCATCAGCGTTTGAAGGACGGATGGGATATTGCCCGGAAGCACGGTTATCGGTTTGGCGGGAGCCTGCATGTGATGCATGACGAAGGCTTCTGGATTAATTTCGATCAGCTGCGCCTGATGGAATCGGTTATGCTGGATATTTTGGAAATTTGTCCGGACGCTTGGTATATGCTCGTGTCCAACCCGGTCATGGCGGGCGTAACCTACTTGCAGCGCAAGTATCCACAAGCCAAGCTGGCAGGCTTCTGCCATGGTTCTAACGGGGTAAAAGCTGTGGCTGAGGTGATCGGACTTGACCCGAATCATATTACGTATGAGATTCCAGGCGTGAATCACTTTATTTGGCTGACCGAGTTCCGATACAAAGGGGAAAATGCATTTCCTATTTTGGATCGTTGGATCGAAGAAAAATCGGCTGCTTACATCGAGAACTGCGCTACCTGCGACTGGTTAGGTCCCAAAGCGCTTGATCTCTATAAGAAATTCGGCGTATTTCCCATTGGCGATACGGGAAATCCGGGTGGTGGCTCTTGGCCGGCTTGGCACCATGCGGATCAAGAGACGGAGCATCTCTATAAGGAAGACCCTGAGGCTTGGTGGCGGGATCTTTACTTCGCGGGAGGTGCAGCTGGCGTAGAGAGAATCCGGAAGGTTTCCGAAAATACGACAGAAGCAGTGATGGATCATTTCCCGCCGGTGCATTCGTCAGAACCGATGATTCCTTTTATTGAAGCGATAGCATGTGATGTGCCTAGAGTGATGATCCTTAATATATTGAATGACAGCAACTACGTGCCGGGCATCCCGCTCGATTTTCAGGTAGAAATTCCTTGTTACGTCAGTGGAATCGGCGTTCAAGGCATTAAGACCAAAGGCTTGCCTAAGCCTCTGATTAACTTTGCGCTTCGCGATCGTGTCGCACCCGTAGAGATTGAGCTGCAGGCCTATGATAGCGGGAACTTTGAAGATCTTGTCCAGTTAATTATGATGGATCCGTGGACCCGTTCCGAGAAACAGGCTCGTGCGCTGCTGGATGATATTCTTGAACTGCCCAGCCTTGCTGCGATGAGACAGCACTTTAATTAAGGAGGCAGGCAGAATTGGCTATCGAACAGTTTGAGCTTTATGGGGAAACGGCAATAAGGGTACAGAATGAGGAGCTGGCGTTCACGCTGGTACCGGCTTGGGGAAGCAACCTATTATCCTTGCGATTAAAAAATAAAGATCTTGAATTGCTGCGATTTCCGGAAAGTCAGGAGAAGTACAAGGCAGATCCTATCTTGTATGGCCTGCCGATCCTCTTTCCTCCCAATCGCATTGCCGATGGCAGGTTTGCATTTAATGGCAGGGACTATCAGTTTGATATTAATGATGCTGCTGAACACAATCATACCCATGGCTTATTATTTGATGCGCCATGGAAGCTTTTACGGGCAGAGGCAGAGGGAGAGAGGGTCGTACTGGAGACGATTATTCATTCCGATGAGCATGAAGCGATTTTAGCTCGGTTTCCACATTTATTTAGTATTCAAATGAGTTACATCTTGGAGCGGACAACGCTCACGATTAAAGCGACAATCAGCAGCCGGGATGCCTCGCCATTTCCTTGGGGACTCGGCTACCATACGACGTTTAATTATCCGTTTGATCCCTCAGGGGATCTGGCGCAGTGCCGATTTTCTCTGAATGCGGATAAGCAGTGGGTGCTGGACGAACGTTTCTTGCCAACAGGCGAGCTTGTCGCTATTCCTTATTTGGAGGAGCTGCGTAAGGGGAAAAGCCTAGTCGAGCACGCGCTGGACGATGCGTTTCAGACAGCGGGAACGGGAGCCAATGAAGCGGTGCTAACCGATCTGAATTCCGGCATTCGCGTTGTGTACAGCGCGGACGAGCAATTTAAGCATTGGGTGGTCTACAACCATGATGCACGGCAGGGTTATCTGTGCCCAGAGCCTTATACCTGGATAACGAATGCACCAAACTTGCAGCTTCCGCAGGAGCTGACGGGCTTCCGTGTTCTTCAGCCTGGCGAGCAAGTGACAACAACAACGCGAATACGGATTGAAGAGGTGATTTGAGCATGTCTTTGCGCAGTGACCGATGGTTTAAACACCCGTCGAAGGAAACGCGATTCCAGCATCTGTCGGCCATGAGGGCTAATGGGCATGTTCCCGAATCATTTGTAGGCAAGCCGATTATTGGCATTTTCAACTCATGGAGTGATTTGAATAGCTGTAATGCGCCCCATAAAGAATTAGTCGAATTTGTCAAACGCGGAGTGCTGCTTGCCGGAGGATACCCGCTGGAGATGCATACAATCACGACGCCTGCTGATTTTATGAAGCCTTCCGATCTGCCTTATCGCAATTTGATGGCGATGGACGTTGAGGAATCCATTCGGGCATTGCCCATTGACGGTGCAGTGCTGCTTTGCGAATGCGATAAGACAACACCCGCCCAGCTTATGGGTGCAGCGAGCAGCAATATTCCTTCGCTGCAGCTTGCTGCCGGACACCGGGCGTCGGGTTCCTTTCGCGGGAAGAAAGTGAATTATGGGACGGATCTTTGGAAGCTGATGGATGATTACAATGCAGGCCTTCTGACAGACGAGGAATGGAGCGAGCTGGAAAAATGCATTTCATGCACGCAGGGAGGATGTCCCGTTATGGGCACCTCCTCTACGATGAAATGCCTATCAGAGATTCTCGGTATGATGCTGCCAGGCACCTCCACGATTCCGGCCACGCATGCCAGCCGTAAATGGGCAGCCGAAGAAACGGGCAAACGAATTGTTGCGATGGTTAGGGAAGAGCTGACTCCGGCTCGTCTAATGACGGAAGCTGCATTTGATAATGCCATCAAGCTGCTTGCAGCGCTTGGCGGCTCTACCAATGCGGTTATCCACTTGACTGCAATTGCAGGGCGGCTCGGAATTCATATCCCTTTGAAGCGCTATGAAGAAAAATCTAAGGGCATCCCGCTTTTGGTCAATCTCCAGCCGAGCGGAGAGCATAGCATGGATGATTTTTTTGAAGCAGGCGGGCTTGGAGCGGTGATCAGCAGACTGCTGCCCGAGCTGGATGCGACTTGTCTTAGCGCGCTTGGAACAACGCTTGAAGAATGTTATCGCGATTATCCAGCCTATAAGGATACGGTTATTTATTCGGTGGCCGAGCCATTCAAATCGGAAGCGGGCATTGCCATACTAACAGGCAATCTTGCTCCTGCGGGAGCTGTTCTGAAACGAGCGGCTAGTTCCTTAATCAGTCACCGGCATAGAGGCCAAGCCATAGTATTCGATAGCTATGAAGAGATGAATGAAACCATAGATAGCGAACAGCTGGAGGTCGATGAGACCTCCGTGTTAGTCCTGCGAAACTGCGGACCGGTGGGAGCAGGGATGCCCGAATGGGGAGCGCTGCCGATTCCGAAGAAGCTGCTAAAGCAGGGAATTCGGGATATGGTACGAATCAGCGACGCCCGAATGAGCGGAACTAGCTTCGGAACGAATATTTTGCATGTTTCACCGGAAGCCCAGCTTGGAGGGCCTATCGCTGCCATTCGAAGCGGGGACTGGATTGTGGTCGATCTGGATCACGGTACGATCAGCGTAGAGCTAGCGGATGTGGAAATACGTGAGCGTCTGCGTGATTGGTCGCCTGTTCGTGCGCATAAGCGAGGGTTTATGAAGCTGCATGCGGATCATGTATTGCAAGCCGACCAAGGCTGCGACCTTGATTTTCTGCGTCCAAAATCCAAAGAGGAAGTTAAATTTATAGAACCAACCGTCGGAAGAGGCTAGTGGGAGTTAGTCATTCACATACATGGAATGATTCGAGGGGGAAACAACGATGAACAAAGCTCAAGCGTTTGCGGCTAGTCTTGGCTTGCCGGACAAAGAACAGTATCAGCTCGCGACAAGCGTAAAAACATTTGAAGATGGAGCCCATTACCGTGTGGAAATCCCTTCGGTAGAGGGCCCTGCAATAATGGAGAGCGTTATTGCAGAAGCCAAACAATGGGGACTAACGGTCAACCGCGTCTCTCAGGGCAGCGGAATTATGCTGTTAAGCGATTCCGAAATTAACGATATGGTTCAAATGGGCATGGCGGAAGGGATGGAGGTATGCCTCTTCGTTGGGCCGCGAATGAGCTTCGATATCGGAGCGATGTCTCTTAGCAGCAGCGGAAAGCTGCTAGGCGGGCGGCACGCCGGAATGGATCAGCTGCTCTATGGATTGGAAGAAATATTTCGTGCGGCTGAATTAGGCATTCGAAGCGTTCTTGTGGCGGATGAAGGCTTATTATGGCTGATCAATCAAGCGAAAATCAAGGGACAGCTGCCAGCCAATTTAGTCGTTAAGATTTCAGCGTTGATGAGCCCAACCAACCCTGTAAATGCTCGGATTTTTACGGAGCTTGGCGGGACTACTTTGAATTTGCCTGGCGATATTACTCTGCCGCAGCTGTCATCGATTCGAACCGTGGTTGATGCTCCGATCGATCTCTATATTGAGTCGCCGGACGATATGGGCGGTTTTATCCGCAACTATGAAATTCCGGAAATTGTAAGAATCGCTTCGCCAGTTTATCTGAAATTCGGGCTTCGAAATGCTGTTAGCGTGTATCCGGCGGGTATTCACAACAAGGAGCTGGCCATCGCGCAGTGCAGGGAGAAAGTGCGCAGAGCTCATTTGGGCATTCAAGTTCTCGATCGATATCATTCGTCTGCCATTCAATCCGACAAGTTTGCCGAAGGGCTGGGAATTCCCTCAGTGCACTAATGCGATAACCCAAGGGATGGAGTGAATAGAGAAATGGCTACAGAGCAGACTTATTTAAACTTTATTGATGGAAAATGGAGCGTATCCGCAACCGGAAGGTTGACGGAAAGCATTAATCCTGCGAATTCGTCTGAGATTGTCGGATATGTGCAGGATTCCAACGAAGCGGATCTTGAGCTTGCGGTGAGCGCCGCTAATCGTGCCAAAGAAGCGTGGCGCCGGCTCTCGGGCGCAGCGCGGGGCGATTATTTGTTCAAGGCAGCCAACCTTTTGGAGGCAAGACTGGAAGATATAGCTGGAACTATGATGCGCGAGATGGGCAAGACCCTTGCGGAATGTAAAGGTGAAACGGCTCGTGGAGTTGCCATTCTTCGTTATTATGCCGGTGAAGGCATGCGGAAGACAGGTGACGTTATACCTTCAACTGACCCTGAGGCGATCATGTTCACAACTAGAGTGCCTCTAGGTGTCGTAGGTATCATAACGCCGTGGAATTTTCCGGTTGCGATCCCGATGTGGAAAATGGCACCGGCGCTTATTTATGGCAATACGATTGTCATAAAACCAGCCATTGAAACGTCGATTACGGCAGCAAAGCTGCTTGCATGCTTTGAGGAAGCAGGCTTTCCGTCTGGCGTTGTCAATATGGTCACAGGTGACGGTGCTCTAATTGGTGGCGGTATTGCCAATCATTCCAATATTCAAGGTATTACCTTTACAGGGTCCAATAAAGTAGGGAAGCAGATTGGCCAAGCGGCTCTTTCACGTGGAGCCAAGTATCAGTTGGAGATGGGCGGAAAAAATCCGCTTATCGTCGCTGAAGATGCTAACCTCGATCTTGCCGTAGAAGCAGCGATTAGCGGTGGACTGAAATCTACTGGACAAAAATGTACAGCTACGAGCAGGGTCCTCGTGCAAGCCTCTATTTATGAAGCGTTCCGGGCGAAGCTGCTGGATCAAGTTAAACAATTGAAGCTGGGAAATGGGAAGGATTCCACCACATGGATGGGGCCTTGTGCCAATGAAAAGCAGCGTAATACCGTTCTTTCCTACATTAATAAGGGAATCGCGGAAGGAGCTAGCCTCCTCTATGGCGGAAGCATACCGGAGGATGAGGAATTGTCGAATGGCTATTACGTGCAACCGACCGTCTTCGAAAATGTAACCGTGGATATGACGATTGCCAAGGAGGAAATTTTTGGTCCGGTACTGGCGCTCATACCTTTTGTGGACTTGAAGGAGGCCTTATCGCTGGCCAATGACGTGGAATATGGACTGAGTGCCTCTATTTATACACAAAATATTAGCCATATACTAACCTTTATCTCTGATATGGATGCAGGCTTGGTACGCATAAATGCGGAAACGGCAGGTGTGGAGCTGCAAGCACCATTTGGCGGAATGAAGCAATCCAGCTCGCATTCGAGAGAGCAGGGGCAAGCGGCAATCGAATTTTTCACCTCAATTAAAACCGTTTTTTTGAAAGCTTAATGTAAATAGGAAAACAAGTAAGTCCCAGTGAGGCAAGAGCTCACTGGGACTTTTTAACTTAACTTTCACAGTTTGAAATCGATAGTAGAGGAGAATGTATTAACTTTAATTTTTAAGATTTTCAGTGGCCTCTTGCCGTCGTAGTTTTTTTGTTATGCGGCACACGGCTTGAGTCAACCCGCATTGTAGTTTTTTTGATATTGCCGCGGCGTAAGCCCCGTCCATTTCTTGAAGGTTGAGCTAAAGTGACGTTCCTCCTGATAGCCGACCAGCTTGGAAACCGCATAAATTTTATAGCTTTGGCGCAGCAGCTCCTTCGATTGCTCTACGCGGTATTGATGCAAATAGTCAAGGAAGTTAACGCCAAGCTCTTGCTTGAACAATGAGCTTAAATAGGAATTGCTGACGAAGGTTTCCTTGGCAGCAAGCTCTAGTGTGAGATTTGTATTGTACTTTTGCTTAATCAGCTCAATGGTAGCATGCACAGTACGATGCAGTGACTTCTGGTTCGATACAGCCTCGACGATGCTTTGCACGATTTTTTGAAGGACGACGGAGCAGTCATCAAGCGTCTCCATGTTAGGGATTTGCTCGATCCAGTTCACGAAGCTGTCCTGCCATTCGATAGAGGCAACTTTGCGCTCTTGGGCGAATTTTTGCAGCTCTAGAATAAGACTTGTGGAGCGCAGATGAACCTCAGCTTTGGAATAGCTCGAATTGTTCCGAATATGCGACATGCTCGCTTCAATGGCATCGACTGCCTGCTCATAATGCTCGTTCTGCAAGGCGAGAAGCAGGTCTTTCTCGAGTCGATGCAAATAAGCATCGTCTAGAATGGAGCTTTTGGCAGCGGTCTGCTTACCAGCCTCGGCATGAAAAAAAATGCCGCCTCTTCCTTGATAGAATCTGGCTTCCATCGCTTCAATCGCTTGCTGGTAACCGATATGCGCATAATCAACCGAAGCAGCTGCAGAGCTGATTGATATGCTGATCGAGAGCTTCAAATAAGCTTCAAGATTAAGCTGGAGCTCCTTCATAGCACCTTCAATCGCCTCGTTGGTCGTATTTTCCGGATAATTTCCGATCCATAACATCTCGTCGCCATGGCGAAACACCTCAAGCTTGCCATCGTACAACGGCCGAAGGGTTTCACCTGCAATATTCAGCAGCGCATAACGTATAAGCTCCAAATCACGTTTGGATGCGGTGACGTTCTGCGCCTTGTTGGAGTCAATGCGGATCAGACCGACTTGAATGGGTCCGCACGAGAGCGCCATGTCCACTTCGCTCATTACGCTGGATCGATCCTCCAGAGGCATGAGCGGATGCTGAACCCATTGCGATAAAATCTGATTTTTCAGCAGATGAAGGTTGCGGTTCCAGCTGCGGTTAAGGGCATTTAAAGCTTTATCTTCATTTTCGGATTGTTCAATTTTTTGCTTTAAGTCCAGAATTACACGAATAATATCATGCGGCATACAAGGCTTTAAGAGGTAGTCCGAAACGCCAAGCTTGATCGCTTCCTTGGCATACTCAAACTCATTGTAGCCGGTAAGCAGCACAGAATGAAATTCATGGCCGGCTGCTTTGGCTTCACGAATAAGGTCAAGACCGTTTAGAAAAGGCATACGGATATCGGTCAGCAGCAAATCAGGGGGATTGTTATGAATCATTTCCAAAGCCTGTTTGCCATTCTCCGCTTCTCCGGCAATCTCAATGCCATACAGCTTCCAGTCGACAAGTGTAAGAATGCCTTCTCGGAACGATTGCTCATCCTCTGCAACGATCATTTTAAGCACCATTTCCATTCCCTCCTTGTTTAATTCGCAGTTGCACCCTTGTGCCTAAGCCTTCCTTGCTTACGATCTCGAATTCTGCCTGTTCATAAAATAAAGCGAGCCTCTCCTTGATGTTAGCCAGTGCCATCCCAGAGTGAGCGTCATCCGTTTGCAAGTTGCGCATCGGCTCCTCTACGGTTGGTTGATTAAGAAGATGTACCTGCTTCTCCGGCATGCCAGGCCCGTTATCGGTGACTTCAAGAATAATAAGCGAGTCCTCTGTATAAGCCTTGATGTGAATATGTCCATTTCCGCCTGAGGGCTCGATGGCATGGATAATCGCATTCTCGACGAGCGGCTGCAGGAGCAGCTTAGGCATACGAAAGTGCTCAATCGAGGGCTCCAAATCAATCTCAAAATTAAACCTCGTCGTAAATCGTTTCTTTTGCAAAAATAAATAGTTTCGTACCAGCTCGATCTCGTGCTTCAGCTCTACAAAATCGTTGCCGCTATTCAGGCTTAGTCGGAACACTTGGGAGAGTGAGAGGACCATCTCGGATATTTCTTTATCCCCCTTCTGCACGGCGCTCCAGTTTATCATATTTAAAGTGTTGTATAGAAAATGTGGATTAATTTGCGATTGCAGCGCCTTCAGCTCGGCTTCCTTCTGCTTCAGACGCGAAGCATATACGTCATCAATTAAGGTTTTAATTCGTCCAACCATCGTATTGTACAAATGGCCGAGTCTGCCGATCTCATCGTTGCCGTTGAAGTGTACCCTCTGCGTAAAATCCCCCGTTTGGAGCGCCCTCATGGAGAACATCAGCTTTTTCATCGGATTCGTAATAATGCGGGCAATGACCCAAGAGACAATAATCGTGATAAGCGTAACGATCGCCATGATCGAGAAGGTGACGGAGCCGATATGCTTTAATTCGAGCACCAGCTTGCTGCGATCTTGGATAACGACAGTACGCCAGCCGGTAATATCCGATAAGGAATCTGAAACGATATAATGTTCATTTTCCTTAAGCAGCGCTAATCCTTCTGCGGGTTCAATGGCAGCTGTATTCATCTGATCGAACACAGGAAGCATTGTTATCGGTTTGCCAATCATGCGCAAATCAGTTGAGGCGAGTATGGTGCCTTGATCATTCATTACAAACTGTGTAGCTTCCTCATCGTCATGATATAAGGATTTGCTTAGCTTATCTGCGTCCATCCCTATAATTAAAAGGCCGCTTCGAACATAGTTGTAAAAGTTTTTGTATGGCTTCACTAAAACGATCTTGTGATGGGTATCACCAAGCAAAATACCATCCGAAGGATAAAACATATCCCATATTTGTCCTGATTCTGTATTAGCGAGCCTCTCATAGTAACGCGTTTTCATAAAACGCTCAAGGCTGATAGCGCTTGCAATACCGGTCTGTGTAATCGCAAACGGCTGAGCGGGCACATCATCCTTCGTAGAGGGATAAAGCACTAGCGATTGGATCGTTTCGCCGGTAACCATAAGCGGCAGCAAATTTTTGAACACTTGATCACGGCGCTGCTGCGTGTCGCCATTCATAACCATGCTTTGAACGGTCGGATTTAGAAACAAGTAATTAGAGAAGCTTAACGTGTTTTTGGCAAAATAGTCGAGTTGATCCTTTGTCTTGATCGCCATGTTCATTTGAGATTGATGAAGCTTATCGACCACTTCTCCCGAGGCAATGTAATAAGAATACAGCCCGGTAATCCCAACGGTTGCAATCAGAAGGGGAATGACTAAGGTAAGCAGTTTCCGTTGCAGCGTAATATGTCGAAAGGGAGTAAATAAGGATCGCATCATGTTCACCTGTAGCATTCAGATTTGTGACTTCAGTATACCAAGAAATAAATCCAGTTAGGCTGATTTTGGGAATGATCCAAAAAATGAGGCATCTATTCTTAAATTTGGATCATATTTTGTCGCAGATATAACACGTTATAATGGGGACAGAACAGGGAACGCCTGCTCAAATAAAAAAAGGTGGGGTAGCGATGAGAAAAATATGGATTTCGCTAGTAGCAATAATGATGGTTTTTACAGTAGCAGCATGCAGCTCCGGCAATAATGGGAAAAACGGAGGCAGCGAAGCGACGAATAGTCCAACGAATGCAGCAAAAGAAACGGATGCGCCGAAAGAGAAGGAGCCGGAGCAGGTAACACTTAAGTTTTTCACAGCGCTGGCTGACCGCTCTAATGGTGCTGGTAAAATCGAGCAAGCAATCATTGATAGTTATATGGCAGAAAATCCAAATGTGAAAATAGAAGTAGAAGCGCTTCAAGATGAGCCTTATAAAGCGAAAATTAAAGTATATGCATCAACAGATGCAGTACCTGACATTATCCAGGCGTGGGGCCAAACATCTTTTATTAAACCTTTGATCGACAACAACATGCTGCTTGAGTTAAATGAAGCAGATTTTGAGAGCAGCAACTTTGTACCAGGTGCAAAAGATGGATTCTCCCAAGACGGCAAACTATACGGATTGCCGCGCGGTACAGATTTCTTGGTTATCTACTATAACAAGAAAATTTTTGACGACAATAACTTAACGGTTCCAACAACAACGGCAGAATTGCTTGAAGTATCCAAGCAGCTGAGAGCAAAAGGTATTAACCCGCTTGCAACGAACGCAATGGAAGGCTGGTCTCTGCCAATCTGGTTCGAGTATGCAGCACAGCGCCACACAGGCAATTTTGACAAAATGGATGCGGTATTGAAGGGTGAAGCTAAATTCTCAGGCGACGCTGACTTCCTTGCAGCAGCACAAGACATCGCTGCACTGGCAGAGAACAAAGCGCTTGCAGACGGCTTCATGACAGCAGATTACGGCACTTCCCGCAACTTGTTCGGGCAAGGCCAAGCGGCAATGTTCGTGATGGGCAACTGGGAAGCAGGCCTTGCAACAGACGAGAACTTCCCTGAAGATTTCCGCAATAACGTAGGAGCGATCTCTTACCCGGCTTCTGACAAAGGCAAAGCAACAGATGTAGCTGCATGGTATGGCGGCGGTTACTCCGTATCCAAAACATCGAAGCACCCTGAAGCAGCAGTCGCTTTCTTGCAATATTTCTTCAAGCCTGAGAACTGGGCGAAGCAAGTATGGCAAACAGGATCAGGCACTCCGGCTCAGAAGTTTGATCAATTCCTGACAGGCAACGAAACAGCGCTTCAAAAACAATTGGTTGGCATTTTCAGCGCTATGACTTCTTCCAGCGGTACACCGGTACATGATAACGGTACGGATGAATTCAAGACAAAAGTAATGGAAGCTMACCAAAAGCTGTTTGGAAAACAAATTACACCTGAGCAGTTCTTAACAGAAATGGACGCAGCTGTCGGTGTTCTGAAGTAAACAAATGAGCTAGTTAGCTGATGGGGCAGCCGAATTCATTCGGTCTGCCCCGCCTTCTACCAAAGAGAGAGCGGGGAGAACCATGCACAAACTGATGAGCAATCGCATCACCATTTTTTGGCTAGTCGCACCGGGTTTTATGCTGTTTCTCTTCATGGTTTGCTTTCCTATCATTATGAGTGCATATTACGGTACGACGAATTGGACAGGAATCGGTGCTTACGAGTTCGTTGGACTCGAGAATTACCAAAAGATTTTGTTTCATGACAGCGTTTTTTGGCGTTCATTGCTTAATGCCCTGCTGCTGCTTGCAGCTACGCTTCTGATTCAACACCCGATTGCGCTTTTGTTCTCCATATTTGTAATGCATGCAGGAAAGCTAGAGAAATGGTTTCGGGCTATCTTTTTTATACCAGCAGTGATTTCAATCGTTGTTACTTCGAAAATGTGGGTAAGCGTATTTCATCCGAACTTTGGGATGTTAAATAAATTGCTTGAAGGCGTTGGTCTAAGCACCTGGAAACAGGATTGGCTGGGCGATTCAAATATTGCCATTTGGTGCATTATCGTTGTGGTCATGTGGCAAGGCTTTGGTTATGCGCTTCTGCTTTATTACGCCGGACTTCAAGGCATACCAAAGGATATATATGAGGCGGCAGAGCTTGATGGAGCTGGAAGAGTGAAGCTGTATACGCGTGTTATTATCCCACTTCTCTCGCCAATGGTTCGAGTTGCAGTTGTCATCGCGGTTACGGCTTGCTTGAAGCAGATGGAAACCGTATTCCTCATGACGAACGGAGGACCTGCCAATACGACACAATTTATTGGTAATTACCTATATAAAACGGCGTTTTCCTCGTCGCTGTACGGCTATGGAAACGCAATATCCGTTGTGTTCGTTATCATTTGTCTCATTATTACGGTAGCGATGAACAAAGCGTTCAAAAAAGATGTTGGTGAGTTTTAATACTCACCCTTGTATATGGACATTTGGTATATGAATTATTTTAGGAGGCATGCCCGTGGAAGCTCTTGCAGCTAAGACCAATCGCCAAGCGAAAAACGGCAAGAAGAAGGACGCCGCATCGCCCGCATTAAAGGTCATTCTTCATCTCGTTTTATGGGTCGTAGCGCTTCTGCAAATTTTTCCGCTCATTTGGCTCATCAATTATTCCTTTCTGAAGAGCGGAGATTTTTTTGGCAGCGGCATATTAAAATGGCCCAAAACATTTGAATGGAATAACTATGTGAATGCATTCAATTACGGGAGCGTTCCAAAGTTTCTATTAAACAGTGTTTTTATTACGACCGTAACCATCTTGGTTGCTGCTTTTCTAGCGCTTATGCTCGGCTATGCGTTCACTCGAATGGAATGGAAGCTGCGCGGTCCTGCGATGGCGTTCATTATGCTCGGTATGATCGTACCGATTCATGCGACTTTGCTGCCGAACTTTATTTTGTTCGACAAGCTGAATCTCATTGATAATCCTTTGTCCTTGATCCTTCCTTACATTGCTTTCTCGCTGCCAATAAGCTTGCTCATTATTTCGGGTTTTCTTGAAACCATTCCGAAGAGCATAGAGGAGTCGGCGGTTATGGACGGCTGTTCGGTCTATGGCGTTATTTTCCGCATTATTATGCCGATGACGAAACCTGCCATTGCGACGGTTTGTATTATGAACTTCATCAGCTGGTGGAATGAATTCATTATGGCCAATACATTTCTAACATCCGAAACCTTCAAGACGCTGCCATTTTCCATTATGAAGTTTACCGGTCAGTACTCTTCCAATTATGGCGCACAGTTCGCTGTAATGACCATCATCGCTTTGCCGACAGTTATCATCTATTTGTTGTTTACAGAGCAAATGTCACGCGGAATTACGGCTGGTGCAGTTAAGGGTTAAATGAGGAGAGTATAAGGAGGCTGAGGTAGCGTGCAAACACCTGTTACGGCAAATGCAGCAGTAAAGAGCTCGCGAAGAGAGAAACCGCTGTGGCGGCGGTTTCTGGCGCAATGGCAAGTACAGCTCATGATATTTCCAGCACTGATCTTTATACTCGTTTTTAATTATTTTCCGATGTACGGTGTCTTGATGGCATTTCAGGACTACAGCTTATTTAAAGGTTTTTTTGGCAGCACATGGGCGGGTTTTAAACATTTCGAAATGTTTTTTAACTCGCCGGATTTTTATAGAGTCATTCGGAATACGATTGTGATCAGCTTGCTTAAGCTGGTCATTAACTTTCCGGCTCCGATTCTGCTTGCCCTGATGTTAAACGAAGTAAGAAATATGGCTTTCAAAAGAATCATTCAAACGATCAGTTATTTGCCTCACTTCTTATCATGGGTTATCGTGTCTGGTTTTACGATCTCCATATTGTCCGTGGATAATGGCAGCTTAAATATTTCACTGCAAGCGCTTGGGCTTATTGATAAGCCGATTAATTTCTTGTCTTTGCCCGAATATTTCTGGGGAATTATCGTGACGACGAATTTGTGGAAGGAAATCGGATTTGCAACGATTGTTTATTTAGCAGCTATCGCAGGCGTGAATCCCAGCTTGTATGAAGCGGCTTCTATTGATGGTGCCAGCAAATTTAAACAAATATTTTTGATAACGCTTCCATCGATTACTCCGGTTATTATTATTTTTCTAATTCTGAACATCGGAAGCTTATTGAATGCAGGGTTTGATGATTTGCTCTTGCTCGGCAGGAGTGCAATGCTCCGAGATGTGGCGGACGTCATCGATACGTATGCTTACCGGGTAGGCATTATTAATAACCGCTTCTCGTATGCGGCCGCTGTTGGTCTGTTTAAAGCGATTATAAGTGTAGGCTTGCTGACGATGGCAAACTACATGGCTAGGAGAGCAGGTTCAAGCCTATGGTAATTCAGCGAACTTCTATCAATATTCAGAAAAGTGGTGAAGCCTAGTGAAGCTGAGCAGCAGCGATAAAGTATTGCAGGTTTGGATTTATATTTTACTAGTGTTACTTGGGCTCGCTACGCTGTACCCGTTCTGGAACTCCGCGGTGATCTCCTTTAACGAAGGGCTCGACACGGCAAAAGGCGGAATAACGTTATGGCCAAGGGTGTTCACGATTGATAATTATAGAATCGTATTTCAAAATAACCGGATTATTGATGCGTTCCTAATCTCGGTGTCCCGTACCATTGTCGGGACGTTGATCTCTATTTTCTTAACGGCCATCTTCGCTTATGGCTTGTCCGTTAAAGGCGTTATCGGCAAAAAGTATTATATGATCTTTGCGATTATTACGATGTATTTCAGCGGGGGACTTATTCCCTTTTACCTGCTGAACCGCGAGCTTGGCTTAATGGATACGTTCTGGGTTATGGTCATTCCGACAGCGGTAAGCGTGTGGAATATGATTATATTCCGTACCTTCTTTATGGGGCTGCCTGATGGACTAGAGGAATCTGCCAAGATCGATGGAGCCAGTACGTTTGGGATCTTTTTCAAAATTGTATTGCCTTTATCTGGGCCTGTTTTGGCAACGCTTTCACTATTTACGGCTGTCTATCACTGGAATGACTGGTTTACAGCTACTATTTTCATTAATGACGCTAAGCTATATCCAATTCAAACTTTACTGCAGCAAATTATGAACTCCAACACGATGAGCGAGCAGCTCTCGATCGCTTCACAAGGAAGCGGTGCCGCCTCAGATGCGTTAAGCAGAATGCAGAGTGTGACGAGCAAATCCTTAACGATGGCTACGATGATGGTAGCGACGATTCCTATCGTTTTGGTGTATCCGTTCGTACAGCGTTTTTTCGTAAAAGGCGTAATGATCGGCTCCTTAAAGGAGTAATGCGGGTATTCGACCTTAGCGCTTAGGTGTTGGGTATGAGTATATATATTAAAAATTGGGAGGTTTACGAACATGAAAGGAAAAAAGCTGTTAACTGTGCTTATGACCGCTGGTCTTGCCGGTACTGTGCTTCTAGCTGGCTGCTCCAGCAACGACGGCGGAAAATCAAGCAATTCGGGCAATACAGGTAAGGAAGGCACGAATAAAACAGAGACTAGCAATGGATTTGTTTTGGGAGAAACACCGGTAAACTTTTCTTATTATGTTCATTATGATTGGTGGACTACGGAGCCGTGGGGTGCTAATCCGAATAGTAAATGGGTACAAGATAATCTAAAAGTAACTGTAGAGCCTATTCAATCTGGCGGCGCTGCAGCGCAAAAGCTGAGCACGATGATTGCGTCGAAGGAGCTTCCGGGTGCAATTATGATGGACCGGGGACCTGAAGTAGAACGACTGAGAGCTGCAGGAGCGCTCGTTCCGCTGGATGATTATATCGACAAATATCCGAACCTGAAGAAATGGGCAGGCGAAGAGACGCTAAACATGCTCCGCTCGAGCGACGGCAAAATCTATCAATTCCCGAACTGGTATACAGCAGCGCCTACGGGGAACGGCGGCTGGTTTGTGAACAAGAAAATTTACGCAGACCTTGGCTCACCGAAGCTTGAAACAATCGATGATTTGTATGCTTACTTAAAGCAGGTCAAAGATAAATATCCGGACGTGATTCCATTAGAGGTAGGCGGAAACGGCTCGGGCGTTGAGGTCATGTTCCCTAGCTTCCAGGAGGGTGCAAACGGTGCGTTCCATTCGATGAAAGCATATCCTAATGGGGATAAGTTTGATACGATTTACAACAACGAAGCTTGGAAAGAAACGATGCTGTTCGCAAGCAAGCTATTTAGAGAAGGCCTTATGACACAGGATGCGATGACTCAAAAGGATGATCAGGTAAAAGAGAAGCTTGCAACGGGCAGAGTAGCTGTATTTGTTGGCGGTAATGCGACTAATGTGGGACGCGAAGGCCATAACGCATTAAAGGCAAAAGATCCAAATGCAGGTTATGAATTTATTTGGCCAATTGCTAAATCAGGCTTGGATAAAAACAAAATTTATCCAAACGGTTATAACGCACTAGGCTGGAACGTTAACGTCATTACAACAAGCGCTAAAAATCCAGAAGGTATTTTTGCGTATTTGGATTGGATGACGGGCGAGGAAGGCACTCGTATCATGTTCTTCGGGCCAAAAGGCTTGTACTGGGATGAATTTGATGCGGATGGCGCACCGATTCCGAATGATAAATGGTTCAGCACGCCGCAAGAAGAGAAGGACAAAGATAAGCTGGAAGCCTATGTATGGGCAGGAAACGCAACCTTTGTAGATACGAGCAAGCAAAAGATCGAGCAAACGCTGCCGGAAGAACAACGCAACTGGGGTTCGTTGGCACAGCTTAACATTGCATGGAAAACATCAATGAATATGACGCAATTCAATAACATTGATCCGGCTCCAGAGACGGATGAAGGAATCATTAATCAGCAGGTGACGGAAACAGCGAACGAGTATTTCGGAAAAATTCTGTTCGCGAAAAGCGATGCAGAGGTGCTTAGCTTGATCGAGGAAGCGAAAAAGACTACAACCTCGCTTGGCTTCGATAAAGTAAATGAGTACCGTACAGCAAGATGGCAAGAAAACCTTGCTTTGATTAACGGCAAGTAATTGTTGTAAATGAGCGAGCTCAGGAGGGCTGCTTCTAGGTAGGATTTTACCTGGGAGCGGCCTTCTTTTTGTTGTTGTAAGCGCAAATAGGTTCCTATAGCAGTGATTTGCACGTTCGCCGACACCGGAATGAAGCTGTAAGCACGTATACGTTCTTAAACTGGACAAACTGAGGTTACTTTGCAGCTGTAAGCGCAAATAGGTTCTTACAGCAGTGATTCGCACGTTCGCCGACGCCGAAAAGAAGCTGTAAGCACGCATACGTTCTTACAGCGGACAAACTAAGGTTACTTTGCAGCTGTAAGCGCAATTAGGTTCCTATAGCAGTGATTCGCACGTTCGCCGACGCCGAAAAAAAGCTGTAAGCACGTATACGTTCTTACACTGGACAAACTGAGGTTACTTTGAAGCTATAAGCGCAAATAGGTTCCTAAAGCAGTGATTCGCACGTTCGCCGACGCCGAAAAAAAGCTGTAAGCACGYATACGTTCTTACAGCGGACAAACTGAGGTTACTTTGTGGCTGTAAGCACAAATAGGTTCTTACAGCAGTGATTCGCACATTCATCAACGCTGGAATGAAGCTGTAAGCACGTATACGCTCTTACACTGGACAAACTGAGGTTACTTTGCAGCTGTAAGCGCAAATAGTTTCCTAAAGCAAGTGATTCGCACGTTCGCCGACGCCGAAAAGAAGCTATAAGCACGYATAYGTTCTTACACCGGACAAACTGAGGTTACTTTGCAGCTGTAAGCGCAAATAGGTTCTTACAGCCGTGGTTCGCACGTTCGCCGAC